>JBFIYQ010000313.1:0-3257 GCA_041605275.1 Gammaproteobacteria bacterium | reverse complement strand
TGCTCTCGCCCCAGGCTCTGGTCACGCGGGACGGGGAGAAAGTAACGCTGCCGGCGGAATCCCTGGTGCCCGGCGATCTGGTGCACGTCCAGTCCGGCGATCGAGTGCCGGCGGATGTGAGACTTCTGACCGCGCGCAACCTGCGCGTTGATGAAGCCATTCTGACCGGAGAGTCGCTGCCGGCGGAGAAGTCCATTGAAATCGCGGCTGAGGACGCTGCCCTGGGCGATCGTCACTGCATGGCGTACTCGGGAACGTTCGTCACCTCCGGCCAGGGCGCAGGCGTCGTGGTCGAAACCGGAATACGGACGGAAATCGGACGGATCAGCGAGCTGATTGCCGGAGTGCAGGTGTTGACGACGCCGCTGATCCGAAAACTGGCGGTCTTCTCCCGCTGGCTCACCGGCGCGATTCTGGCCCTTGCCTCCCTGACCTTTGTGTTCGGATGGTTCGTGCGCAACTACCCGGCCAGCGAGATGTTTCTTGCCGCCGTCGGCCTGGCGGTGGCCGCCATCCCGGAAGGACTGCCGGCAATCATTACCATCACGCTCGCGGTCGGGGTGCAGAGGATGGCGCGCGCCAACGCCATCATCCGCCGGCTTCCGGCGGTGGAGACGCTGGGCTCGGTCACGGTCATCTGCTCGGACAAGACCGGCACCCTTACGCGCAACGAGATGACGCTTCAGAGCGTGGTGTTAGCCAGCGGAACGATTTCGGTGAGCGGCGTGGGATATGAGCCCTACGGAGGCTTCAGCTGCGATGGAACGGATCTCGAGCCCGAAGCCGAATCGGCGCTGGAGGAACTCCTGCGCGCGGGACTGCTGTGTAACGATGCCAGCGTGAGAAAAAAGGACGGCGGCTGGTTCGTCGACGGAGATCCCACCGAAGGCGCGCTGATTGTGGCTGCAATGAAGGCGGGGCTCGACGGTCGCTTCGTTTCCGAGCAGTTCCCGCGCACCGATGTGATTCCGTTCGAATCCGAGCATCGATTCATGGCCACCCTGCACCATGATCATCAGGGCTCGGCCTTTGCTTACATTAAAGGTGCGCCGGAAGTATTGCTGCCGCGTTGCAGCCGCGCGCGCCACGCCGGCGGCAACGTGGCCATGGAGCCTGATTACTGGAACGAAAAGCTCGAAACGCTGACCGGCATGGGCCAGCGACCACTCGCCGTCGCCGTCAAACCGCTTGCTCCGGGAAGCCAGGCGATGACGTTCGAGGACGTTTCGTCCGATCTCGTCCTGATAGGGCTCGTCGGCATCATCGATCCGCCCCGGGAAGAAGCCGTTCGCGCCGTGGAGCGCTGTCACCAGGCGGGAATACGGGTAAAGATGATCACTGGTGACCATGCCGGCACCGCCAAGGCCATTGCCGCACGCATGGGCATCGGCAGCGGAAAATCCGTTTGCACCGGAGACGAGCTCGCCCGGCTCGACGACGAAAACCTGGAAAACGCCGCACAGGAGATGGACGTTTTCGCCCGCACCAGCCCCGAGCACAAGCTGAAGCTGGTGAGCGCGCTTCAGGATCGACAAGAGATCGTTGTCATGACCGGAGACGGCGTCAACGATGCCCCCGCGCTCAAGCGGGCCAACGTCGGGGTCGCCATGGGCATCAAGGGAACCGAAGCCGCCAAGGAAGCGGCGGAAATGGTGCTCGCCGACGACAACTTTGTCTCCATCGCCCACGCGGTGGAGGAAGGCCGCACGGTGTTCGACAACATCAAGAAGGCCATCCTGTTCATATTGCCCACCAACGGAGGCGAGTCGCTGACCATCATGGCCGCGGTGATGCTGGGGCGGGTATTACCAGTAACCGCACCGCAAATACTTTGGGTCAACATGGTCACCGCTGTCACCCTGGCCCTGGCGCTTGCATTCGAGCCTGCAGAGTCGAACGTCATGCGGCGGCCGCCGCGAAAACCTGGGGAGCCAATCTTGTCCGCGTTCCTTTGGTGGCGTATCTCCATGGTGTCGATCATCATGGTTGCCGTGACCTTCGGTCTTTTCATCTGGGAGCGGGAGCACGGCGCCTCCATCGAAACGGCGCGCACCGTGGCCGTCAACGCGCTGGTAATGCTGGAGATCTTTTACCTGTTTACTACCCGCCATCTCAAAGCGGGCGTGCTCAGCCGGGAAGGACTGCTTGGAAACCGCTACGTGTTGATATCCATATCGGCGGTTCTTCTGCTGCAGATGATGTACACCTACTCGCCGCCCATGCAGCTGTTTTTCCAGTCCGAGGGCTTGAGTGTCGAATCCTGGATGAGAATCGTGCTGCTCAGCAGTGCGGTGCTTTTCATCGTCGAACTCGACAAGTTCGTCTATCGAAAGCGTCAGGAAAATGCGCTACCGCTGGACGCCGAAAGCTAATGAAAATGTCCGGGTTTCTTCTCGTCGCGTAAACCACCGGCAATGGCAAGGGTGGCGATAAAGACGACCAGGTCCTTGACCAGGTACTGGCCCTCCGGCGTCGGCGCAAATGGGAAGGAATAAAAACAAACCTCTGGCTTCAAAATGAAAGCCAGAATCACGCCGGGCAGCCGAATCACCAGCAGGATGATGGCGATCCGCACCAGCGGTCGGATCAGGAGGCAAACGCCTATGGCGACCTCCCACCAGCCCAGAGCGAGCACAACGGTCTCAGGATCACCCCAGTAAACGGTGTGCGCCAGGATCGAGGTGGTGGTCTTGTGACCGAGCGGCTTGAGCAGCCCGAACCATATGAACAAGATCCCCAGCGAATTTCGATGGAGCCAGTGGGCATAGCGCAGGAAAAGCGCGATCAACCACTGGTCAAATTGTTTAAACCGCGCAATCAGTACTCTCATTTCTCATCCCTCTAGCAATTGGCATCCCTTCTACTTGTGCCCCTTGAACGGGACTCGAAGAAACGCCGGCGCATCGACGCGCTCGTGAAGCAGCCGGCCATACGCCGGAGCCGGCACACGCGGCCGAGGCGCCGGGCACGCCTTCTTGCTCGTTCGGACGGCCATCGTCCTGCCGCCCGCCACGATTCTTAAATGAGTGTTGATCTGCGTCAATACACTTTAAAGGCAGAGCGAGAAAATGTTTTACGGGTTATTGGCATTGCGCTAATAGCAAGGAGGTTGAGAAATGGTAACCAAAGCTCACAGCGTACACGTGGCAAAAGGAAAGACGAACGATATGTCAAAGTCCTTGCCCGAGCGCTTTGGGTATGCGCCTTTTATGACTCTTCGCGATGAAATGGATCGTGTTTTTGACCGCTTTCTCAGC
>JBFIYQ010000312.1:0-3257 GCA_041605275.1 Gammaproteobacteria bacterium | reverse complement strand
GGTTGGCGCCGGTGCAGGTGATCGCATGCACCTTCTCTTCCCGGATCATGCGGGCCAGACTCAAGCCCAGCTCGCCTGAGCTCATGGCGCCCGCCAGCGTCACCATCATCTTTTCACCTCTGTCTATATGGGCGACATAGGCGCGCGCCGCATCGCGAAGCGTCGCGGCATTGAAGTGGCGATAGTGGTGCTCGATAAAGGTGCTTATTGGGCCCATAGACTCAACTCCCGTTGGCTGCCGCGATGTTACGAGATTTCAATGTCCACCCGATGAGCTTGTAAAGAATACGCGAGCCCACGTTGCCGTCCCATTCATCTTCTGCCGGTCCCGGCGCCACCTCTGCCAGATCGAAGCCGACGATCTGCCGGCCCGAGCGCGCTACGGCGGCGACCAAATAGACCGCCTGGTTGAACGAGAGCCCGCCCGGCACCGGCGTTCCCGTATTGGGACAGAGCGTGGGGTCGAGGCCGTCGATGTCGAAGGAAATATAAACCTGCTCGGGCAGGACCTCGATCATGCGTGCCACCTGGTCCGCCCAGGTGACGCCGGCGAAACGTTCGGCCACGAGCTCGGCATCGTAGTGCGTTCTGATGCGTCCGTCGGATGCGGCGATACACTCCCGCTCCTCTTCGCACAAGTCCCGCACCCCCACCTGCACCATTCGCACCACGCTCGCATGGCGCCGGCACACGTTGTCCATGATCGAAGCGTGGGACCACTCGAACCCGTCGTAGGCGTGACGCAAGTCCGCGTGGGCGTCCACGTGCAGTATTCCAAGCTTTGAAAAGCGTTCGGCGTGGGCCGCGATGGCGCCGTATACGCAGCCGTGATCGCCGCCCAGGGTGCCGACAATCTTGCCGGCGTCGAGCCATCTCGAGACTTCGTCGTGCAGACGTTCGTTTACCCGGGCGCAGAGATCGTTGACGCGCCGGAGGTCTGCCGCTCTCGCCTCCTCGTCGTCGCGAAGCGCCATGGCGCGTTCCGCCGCGCCCCGCGCTTCGTCGTTCAACGTGCGTATTTCTTCCGCCTCGGGGACAAGCGCGATGCCGGTTGACCAGGGGTTGCCCGTCTCGACGTCGAACAGATCCACCTGCCGGCTCGCCTTCAGGATCGCCTGCGGTCCGTTGGCCGCGCCAGGCCGGTAAGACGTGGTGGCGTCGAACGGCACCGGCACCAGGACCACAGCCGACTCGTCCGGTGAGTACGGCAAGCCGAAAATGCCGCCTTCGCTCGCGCCCGCCGCGTTCGGATCGAAGCTCATGTCACACCCGCAAGACTGAATCGAAACAAAGGACAAAAAATGGTTAGAGCCATAAAACCAAGTCTGAGTTGCCAATAGTGGCGGTAAGTCCCGTTACCGCTTGATAGATATTAACGACTGCCGTTTTTTTTGTC
Organism: Gammaproteobacteria bacterium; assembly: GCA_041605275.1. GTDB lineage: Bacteria > Pseudomonadota > Gammaproteobacteria > HK1 > HK1 > CAMYJH01. The sequence goes on along the minus strand of JBFIYQ010000312.1, from coordinate 1,861 downwards.
CCCTGGCTCTGATTCCGCCGGCTGGCCGTAGCGCGTCGCTAGCTCCGGGCGCAACGGGTCCATGGTAACGACGTCCGCAAGCGTCGCGTCGCGGTGATTAATCTTTTTCCTCCCGGCTGGGTTCTCCAAAGTCTTACCGGCTATGGAGAAATCGAATCAGCGCGCGTCCGGCGATGGCGCCGTCGACTGCAGCAGCTGCACGCTCAGGCACCGCGCGCTGAACCCGGATGCGGCCAAAAAAACCCCGGGACGCTGCCCAGTAGATCCAATAGTGACCGCGACCACGGATCAGGCCGGGACGCGTGTTTAGAACGGGGTGCGGGCGGGATGTGCCTGGGTGGTGCCGGTGCCGGTAGTCGGAAATGGCGGTCACGCTCAGGAACGGGGCAGCACGATCAGCGCATCATCCGGCCAGGTGACCCACACCGGCGTGCCCGCGTCCAGCGAATGGCTTAAGGGGGCTTCTGTTGCCTGCGCCGCCACCGCCAGCGGCTTCTCGCTGCCGGCCACGCTGACGTAGAAGTGACTTCGATCCCCCAGATAGGCGGCGGCCTTCACCACGCCCTGGATTGCCTTTTCCCCCTCGGGTCTTGGCTCTGCCGAAAGCGACAGCATTTCCGGGCGGATGGCGACCACGACCTCGGTGTCCCTTGAGACGAACTTTCCGCTGACGGGTACCTGGACGCGGCCGAGGCTGGCGGTATCGAGCACCACCCGGCCGTCTTCCACCGCAACCACTGACGCGTTGACGAAGTTCATCTGTCCGATGAAATCCGCCACCTCGACGCTCACCGGCCGGCTGTAAAGCTCTTTCGGGGAGGCCACCTGCAGGACCCTTCCCTCGGACATGACGGCAATGCGATCGGAGAGGGTCAGCGCTTCTTCCTGGTCGTGAGTGACGAAAATAAACGTGATGCCCACCGTTTGCTGCAGCGCGCGCAGCTCGATCTGCATGTCTTCGCGAAGCTTCTTGTCCAGGGCGCCGAGGGGCTCGTCGAGTAGCAGCACCTTGGGTCGTTTGATCAGGGCCCGCGCGAGCGCCACCCGCTGACGCTGGCCCCCCGACAGCTCGTTGGATCGCCGATCGCCGAAGCCCGGAAGCTTCACCATCTCCAGCGCCTCGTTCACGCGTCGGTCGGTTTCGGCCTTGGTCAGCTTGTCTTTGCGCAGACCGTAGGCGATGTTCTTGCTCACGTTGAGGTGGGGAAAAATCGCGTAGTTCTGAAACACCATGTTGGTCGGTCTGAGATGCGGCGGCACCTCGGACATGGCCATATTGTCGATATAGATTTCGCCGCGGGTGGGCGTCTCGAAGCCGGCCAGCAGTCGGAGCAACGTCGTCTTGCCGCAGCCCGAGGATCCGAGCAGGGAGAAGAATTCGCCGCTGCTGATGGCGATACTGACCTGGTCCACGGCCACCACCGGGCCGAAGTGCTTGGAGACGTTGTTGATGCTGATGTAGGCGTCGTTGCCGCTCACGAATTAAATCCCGGTTTTTCCGGCGCCTACCGAGCCCCGGAGGCGCAGCCACTGTGAGAAGAACACGACGATGAAGGAGAAAACGAGAATGCACGCGCCGAGCGCCAGAACCCCGGGCAGCTTCTGCGGGAAGCGAAGCTGGCTCCAGATATAGATCGGAAGGGTGGGATCGGTGCCGGCGAGAAAGAACGCCATGATGAACTCGTCGAAAGAAATGGTGAAGCAGAGCAGCAGGCTCGCCAGCACCCCCGGAAACATGATCGGGAAGGTCACGCGCCAGAACGTCCAGAAGGAGTTTTCCCCGAGATCGGCGGAGGCCTCTTCCATGGACTTGTCATATCCCTCGAAGCGCGGGATCAGCGTCGCCATGGCAAATGGGACG
>JBFIYQ010000311.1:0-3278 GCA_041605275.1 Gammaproteobacteria bacterium | reverse complement strand
TTTTAGCTCCTGCCAGCACCGATAACGAACCAAGTAACACAGCTATTTCGAGCCGTAAGATCTTAGGATTCGCGCGCGTGTGCGCCCCTTAAGCGGATTTCGCTTGACCCCGCGCCGTCGAGTATGAGCTTTGTCTATCAGCGTCCCCCTGTGACTTTCGGGCTGGCTGTCCGGTCGACGCTGTTTTGCCTGGGTCAGGTATTCATAACTATTGTCATTGCTCCATTTGTGATGCTGGGTTTCGCGCTCCCTTACCGCGCCCGCTACCGAATCGTTTACCAGTGGTCCAGGTTCAATACCTGGTGGCTCAAAATAACTTGCAAGTTGACGCACGATGTCGAGGGAGAGGAAAACATTCCTTCCGAGCCCGCTATCGTGCTCTGCAAGCATCAGTCCGCCTGGGAAACCATCAACCTGCAGCATTACTTCTCGCCACAGGTGTGGGTGCTCAAGCGCGAGCTTCTCCGGCTGCCTATATTCGGCTGGGCGCTGGCCATGCTTCGCCCCATCGCCATCGACCGCAGCGCCGGTCGCGACGCCATGTCCCAGGTGCTCGAACAGGGCGTTTCCCGGCTTCGGTCCGGTTGCTGGGTGGTGATCTTCCCGGAAGGCACCCGCGTCCCGGCCGGAACGAAGCGCCGCTATAAGCTCGGCGGCGCGACCCTTGCGGAGAAAACCGGCGTCCCGGTGGTGCCCGTCGCCCACGATGCGGGGCTTTATTGGCCGAGAAACAGCTTCATCAAGTATCCGGGCGTGGTCCGTCTGGTCATAGGGCCCGTCATCGATACCCGCGGAAAATCGGCCTCGGAAATCAATCGCGAAGCGGAAAGCTGGATCGAGGGAACCGTGGAGAGGCTGCTGGCCGCAAAAAAGGAGCAGTTTTCTTCCGCGCCAAAGCCAGCCCGAAGTACGCCAAACGAGGTGGAAAAAGCGGGCTGAAGCGGGACGCAAAGCGGCGGTGCGGCTGGTTTCGGAGATTGGGAGTTGATATTAATAGCGGGTTGAATCCGCAAGCCGGGGCGACTGACGCCCGTTGAGCCTCCGCCAGGGTCTAAACAAACGCGCAAGTGAAATACAGCGATCGAAAATTTCCGGGGACCCGCCTGCGCCGCATGCGGCGGGACGCTTTTACCCGCCGTCTCATGCGCGAGCACAGGCTCTCCGTGGACGATCTCGTTTATCCCCTGTTCGTGATCGACGGGCAGGGACAGCGCGTGCCGGTGGAATCCATGCCCGGCATAGAGCGCGTGAGCGTCGATCTCCTGGTAAAGGAAGCGGAATCGGTCCACCGCCTCGGCATACCGGCCATCGCGCTGTTTCCCGTAATTTCTGAAGCGGGTAAGAGCGACGACGCCAGCGAGAGCTACAACCCCGAGGGACTGGTTCAGCGCGCGGTGCGAAAGGTCAAGTCAGCCTGCCCGGGCCTTGGCGTCATTACCGATGTCGCGCTCGACCCGTACACCTCGCACGGTCAGGACGGCCTCATTGACGAGTCCGGTTACGTGGTCAACGACGCCACGGTGGAAACGCTGGTGCGTCAGGCCGTCTCCCATGCCCAAGCCGGCGTCGACATTGTGGCCCCGTCGGACATGATGGACGGGCGCGTGGGCGCGATTCGCGAAGCCCTGGAAGCCGGCGGATACGTCAACACGCGCATTCTCGCCTACTCGGCCAAGTACGCCTCGGTTTTTTACGGACCGTTTCGAGACGCGGTGGGCTCGGCGGCCAGTCTCGGTGGCGGCGACAAGTACAGCTACCAGATGGATTTCGGAAACAGTGACGAGGCGCTGCAAGAGGTTGCCATGGATCTGGCCGAGGGCGCAGATATGGTCATGGTGAAGCCCGGCCTGCCCTACCTGGACGTGGTGCAGCGGGTGAAGAGCACTTTCGGCGTGCCTACGTTCGTGTACCAGGTGAGCGGCGAGTACGCCATGCTCTCGGCGGCGATACAAAACGGCTGGGTGGACGAGAAGGCGAGCATCCTGGAATGCCTCACCGGCATCAAGCGCGCCGGCGCGGACGGAATTCTTACCTATTTTGCCAAGCGTGTTGCGGAGTGGATGGCAGAGGGTGACGCGTGACGCGAAACGCGTGATGCGAATCAGAACCAAGTCCGCTGTAAGAGCGCGCTGGCGCGCGCTTCCTTGAATCAGGCGCACAGGCGGCGTCAGCAAACGCAATGATCCCTCTCAAAGACGACAACCCCACGAGAACGACTCCGTTCGTGAACTGGACGTTCATGGGGCTTTGCGTCCTGGTCTTCCTCTGGCAGCTGGGTCTCGGACCCCGCGGCAACCAGGAGGCGATCTATGCGCTGGGGGTGATTCCCGCGGTCCTGCTCGAGGGCGCGCGCCTGCCGCCGGAGATCGCTCTGGTGCCGCCGGAACTGACCATTTTCACCTCCATGTTCATGCACGGCGGCTGGCTGCATCTGATCGGCAACATGCTTTATCTCTGGATATTCGGCGATAACGTCGAGGACAGCATGGGTCACCTGCGCTTCATTATCTTTTATCTAGTCTGCGGCACGGCGGCGGTGTTTGCCCAGGCTCTGCCGGATACCCAGTCCACGATTCCCATGATTGGCGCCAGCGGCGCCATCTCCGGGGTGCTGGGCGCTTACCTGCTGCTTTACCCCCACGCCCGGGTGGTGGTGCTGGTTCCGATGGGGTTCATCAGTCAGGTGGTTTTGCTTCCGGCCGGAATTGTGCTGGCACTGTGGTTCGGGCTCCAGCTGCTGCAGTCCGCGCTCACCCCCAAAGACGTCGCCGGCATCGCGTTCGGTGCCCACATCGGCGGATTTATCGCCGGCATGGCTCTGGTGCCGCTATTCAAGTCGAAGCGGGTGCGCCTGTTCAATCCGCGCCACTGACGTTTTCCGCGCGCGCCGCCGCCCAAGGACTCATCACGAACGCGCCGCCGGCGTTGACCTTGCGCTTGCTGTCCATGGTCACCACGTTGGGACAGGCGAACAGCGCGGGATAAACGCCGTGGGGCGTGACGAAAGTTTCGTATTCGCGGGCAAGCGTTCTCACCGTGTCCTCGCCGAGACGTTCATCCACGATGAGCGGCGGCGCGCCGCTCACGTCGATGCGGCTCTGGTGAACCGCTGAGTTCAAATCCAGGCGGAAATCCACGATAAAGGAGATCAGCTGAAACACCGCCGGCATGATCCGCCGGCCGCCGGAAGCGCCCAAGGCAACGCGCACGCTGTCACCTCGGTCGACCACCGTCGGGCACATGTTGGCGAGCGGACGCTTGCCCGGCACCATGGCGTT
>JBFIYQ010000310.1:0-3296 GCA_041605275.1 Gammaproteobacteria bacterium | reverse complement strand
TCAATAACCACCCGGGACAGCGCCTCGTCCAGCGGCACGTAGGCGTGGCCATAGCGGTTGACGCCTTTCTTGTCCCCCAGCGCTTTTGCCATCGCCTGACCCAGCACGATCCCGGTGTCCTCCACCGTGTGGTGAGCGTCGATTTCCAGGTCGCCCGAGGCGTGAATCTCCAGGTCGATGAGGCCGTGCCTCGCGACCTGGTCGAGCATGTGGTCGAAAAACGGCAGGCCGGTATCAAGCTTCGAGATCCCCGTTCCGTCGAGGTCGAGCACGACGTCGATCCGGGTTTCCTTGGTATCTCGCTTCACCTTGGCGCGCCGCGCGCTCATCGAACTCTCCGCGCTGAATCTCGGTAAAAAGGCGCTACAGCATACCCTGTGGATTGAAATTTGCTAGCGCGCACGCGGGGACGGCATCTCCAACCGGCCGCGGGCTGGATACGGATCACACCTCCAGCTCCGCGCCGCCGGCGCACCACTCGGCGTCCTCGCGGGACTCGTAGATATGCGGCGCCACCTCTCGCCTGCTCAGGGCATCGCCGAGCTTCATGCGCATGAACGCGCTGGTGGTGTATCGGGTCACGCGGGTGTAGAAGTTCTCCTCCATGTAGCGGACCATCTCCGCCCAGGCGTCCAGTACCCGTTCATCGATGCGGGCGCCGTCGTAATTCACCACCACGCGGACACGCTGACCGATTGCTCGGCAGCGACCCTCGACCGCGGTACGCACGCGTTCCACGTCCTCTTTGGTGCGCACCTGAAGTCCCTCGAAATTCAGGAACAGCACATTGCGCTCCGGGTCGTAGCTGAGTCTCTGCGCAAAGCCGATGTCCAGCAGAGTCTGCTCGAGCTCCATTACTGCCGGCTGAAAGATTCGCGCATCCATTAGCGCGGGCTTGTCGATGATTGGCTCGAAGTCCATATGAGCGAGCACGTCCCGCTCGAGGTCGATGCCGGGCGCGATCTCAACCAGCGCCATGCCTTTGGCAACCCGTCTGAAGACGCAGCGCTCGGTGACGTAGATCACCGGCTGCTTGAGCTTGGCCGCGTGCTCGCCGCTGAAGGTCACCTGCTCGACCCGGCGAATGAATTTCTTCGAGCGCCCCTCGGAGACGACGCGCAGGCGACCGTCCTCGATGGCAACCTGAAGACCGCCGGCGGTGAAGGTGCCGGCGAAAACCAGCCGTCTGGCGTTCTGGCTGATGTTGATGAAACCGCCCGCGCCCGCGAGCCTGGGTCCGAAGCGGCTGACGTTGACGTTTCCTTCGGCGTCGCATTGCGCCATTCCAAGGCAGGCCATATCCAGCCCGCCGCCGTCGTAAAAATCAAACTGGGTGTTCTGGTGAATGATGGCGCTGGTATTGACCGCTGCGCCGAAGTCCAGCCCGCTGGCGGGCACTCCGCCGACAACGCCGGGCTCCGCCGTCATGGTCACGTGGCGGAGGATCTTCTCTTCGTTGGCGACTGCGGCCACGCCTTCGGGCATGCCGATGCCCAGATTGATGATCCCGTTTAAAGGGATCTCGAAAGCCGCGCGGCGGGCGATGATTTTTCGATCATCCAGCGGCAGTGGCTGAAGCGAGTCCAGCGGCACCCGCAGCTCGCCGGAGTAGGCGGGGTTGTATTGGGTGGCGAAAGTCTGCGCGTGCATTTCCGGCGGCGCCACCACCACGCAGTCCACCAGCGCTCCGGGCACCTGGACCGCGCGCGGGTTGAGGGATCCGGAGTCGGCCACCCGTTCCACCTGGGCGATGACCAGGCCGCCGGAGTTCTTCACCGCCATGGCCATCGCCAGGTTGTCCAGCGTCAGGCACTCACGCTCCATGCTCAAGTTTCCGTCCGGGTCCGCGGTGGTCCCGCGCAGGAAAGCGATGTTGACGGGCAGCGCGCGGTAGAAGAGGTATTCCTCGCCGTCGATCTCCATCACCCGCACGATGTCCTCGCGGGTAATTTCGTTGACGCGCCCGCCGGACAACCTCGGATCGACGAAGGTGTGCAGCCCGACGCGGCTCAGGGTGCCGGGCTTGCCGGCGGCGATGTCTCGGTAAAGATGGGTGATCACTCCCTGGGGCAGGTTGTAGGCCTCGATCAGGTTCGTCGTCGCCAGCTTGGCCACTTTCGGAATCAGTCCCCAGTGACCTCCGATGACCCTTTTCAGCAGGCCCTCGTGGCCGAGCCGGTTGAGGCCCCGTTCCTTGCCGTCCCCCTGACCGGCGGCGAACAACAGGGTCAGTCCCTCCGGTTTTCCGCTATTGAGGAACCGGCGCTCCAGCGCCGCGAGTAACGCTTCCGGGACGCCGATACCGACGAATCCGCTGTTGCACAGGGTGTCGCCGTCGCGAATGACGGCGACGGCCTCCTCAGCCGTAACTATCTTGGTTTGCATCGTTCCCACCTCGAGCCCATGGTGCGTCTGTGAATTCGAACGCGCCTGTCGCCGGTATCTGAGGCCCGAGTTGCGCTATAACCCAGGCAAGCGAAGATAATGCCAGAGTACCAAGGCTATTTGACCCGCATCGGAGCGGCGATTAGAGTTTCCCGCTGCGTTGCACAAAGCAGTCTGCTGCATTTGAGCCCCTCGGATCCCCAGCTTGAATGCAGGCTTTCGTCGCGGAATTTGCCTCCGACAGGCCGGAACTTTAAGGAGATTCCCGTAATCGCGTTCAAAAAGAGCCTCCCCCGGGCTCTCATTCTCATCATCACGATCGGCGCTGCGGTGTTTGTAAAGGCCGAAACCGCCAAGCCCGTTGTGCTCAAGACCTCGGTTGCTTTCGCCACCACACAGCCAGGTCCTGGGAGCACGATTCAGTGGATTGCAGATCGCACCGAGCTGGCCAGCAACGGCAGCATCAAAATTCGTTTATTCGAGCCGAATAAACTCGCCTCGCCATTCGAAATTCTCGACGCGGTTTCAAGCGGAAAGGTGAACGCGGGCTACGGCACGGCCAATCACTGGGCGGGAAAAATGCCGGCGGCAACAATTTTTGCCGCGATTCCTTTTGGTCCGGAGGCCGGCGAGTTCATGGCCTGGCTGTGGTATGGGAATGGCATGAAGCTATATCAAAGTATGTATGACAGGTACGGATATAACGTCAAGGTCATTGTTTGCGGAATGCAGCCACCTCGAAGCTCCGGCTGGTTTGCCACTAAAGTGGAGAACAGGGATGATCTCAAAGATCTGAAGATGCGCATTTTCGGCTTCGGCGGCGAAGTCATGAAAGGACTCGGCGTCTCCGTGCATCCCCTGGCAGTCAGTGAAATCATTCCGGCGCTGGACAGCCAGAAAATCGAGGCCGC
>JBFIYQ010000309.1:0-3297 GCA_041605275.1 Gammaproteobacteria bacterium | reverse complement strand
TAGAGCTTTTCCGCCATGTCCGCCTTTGTGAGCGCCACGTTACCCCCTTAGAGAACCCCCCAGATTCTTCGCCAGGGCGTCCACAATTGCCGCTTCGGCGGCGTCTATTTCTTGGTCATTCAGCGTGCGGGAAGGGTCTTGAAAAGTCAGTTTTAGGGCCAGACTTTTTTTACCTGAATCAATGCCTTCGCCACGATAAACGTCAAACAACTCTAAGTTTTTTAGCACATCGCCGGCCACCTGTCCAACACAATCCTGGAGGGCTTTTGCGGTGACGGATTCGTCCAGAACCACGGCTATATCCCGCCGGACGGCGGGGTACCTGGATAATGCCTCAAATTTGGGAAGTTGTCCCGCTTGGACCGCTTCTAAATCCAGCTCGAAAACCAGCACCGGGAGGGTCAATTTGTGGCGCTTTAAATTCCCAGGGTGGAGCGCGCCCAAGCGTCCCACGGCCTCCCCGTCGCGGATCACCCGGGCCGCCTGCCCCGGATGAAGGGCGGGATGGTCGTCCGGAACGAACTCGAGCTTAGAAGCCGCGCCGCTGAATCCGAGCAGCGCCTCCACGTCGGATTTCAGATCGAAAAAGTCGGCGTTGCGGGTCTCGTTGCCCCACTGCTCCGGCGCCACCGGTCCCATGACGATGCCGCCAATGCGCGGACTTTGCTCGATGGCGTTTCCGGATTGACGAAAGGTCAGTCCCGACTCGAACAGGCGCACGCGGCTTTGTTGCCGGTGCACGTTGTGTAACAACGCGGCGAACAATCCCGGCCACATGGAGGTGCGCATCACCGCAAGCTCCGATGAGATCGGATTGCTCAATGCAATGGGCGCGACGTCCGGATCCAGCTCCGTTTGAAGTTGGGGATCGACAAAGCTGTAGGTGATCGCTTCCTGGTAGCCGCGATCGATGAGCGCCTGGCGAAGGCGGTTGAGCTCGACCCGGGATTCGGTGCGCGTGCTCATCGCCAGGGTACCCTCCGGCGGGCGGTCGGGGATCTGGTCGTAGCCCCGTACCCGGGCCACCTCCTCGATGAGATCCGCCTCGATGGCGACGTCGGATCGGTGCGGCGGCGGGGTCACCTGCCAGCCGGAATTGGTGCCCTCCAGCTTCATGCCCAAGCGCCTTAAGATGGATTCCACGTCGGCCTTGGGCAGCTTCGCGCCGAGCAGCAGCGAGAGGCGTTGGGTGCGAAGCGGAATGGTGGGCCGCGAAGGCAGCGCCTCGGAGATCAGGGCGTCCACCGCCGGGCCGGGGCAACCGCCGACGATCTCCAGCAGCAACGTGGTGGCCCGCTCCGAGGCCAGCGCCTGGAGATCGGGTGAGACACCGCGCTCGAAGCGGTGGGAGGAGTCCGTGGCCAGACCCTGGCGTCTCGCCTCAACGGCGATGGTCTTGGGCAGGAACCAGGCGCTCTCCAGGAGGATGTTGCGGGTGTCGTGGGTAACCGCGGTGGCCAGGCCGCCCATGATCCCGGCCAGCGCTACTGCGCGTTTGTGATCGGCGATCACCAGGGATTCGCCGTCGAGCTCGATCTTGCTGCCGTCCAGAAGCTCGAGCGATTCCCCAGCCTTGCCCCGGCGCACGCGAATGCCGCCTTTCAGGGTATCCAGATCGAAGGCGTGCATGGGCTGGCCCAGCTCGATCATCACAAAGTTGGTGACGTCCACCACCGGGCTGATGGCGCGAAGGCCGCTGCGCCGCAGTCGCTCGCGCATCCACAGCGGCGTTTTCGCCGTAGGATCGATGTCGCGGATCACGCGGCCGACGTAACGGGGACAGTCCGGCGGGGCCTCGAGCGTGATCGCGATGCCTTCGTCCATGGCTTTCGCCACCGGCGGGTTGCTCACCGGATTGAGATCCAGCGCGTTCAAGGCGGCGACTTCGCGGGCAATGCCGGCGACGCTCAGGCAGTCGCCGCGGTTGGGGGTGAGATCGATGTCGATGCAGCTATCGTGTGCCCCCAGGACCTCGCTGATGGGCGCGCCCACCGGCGCGTCGGGGCCCAAGTCCAGAATGCCGTCAGCGTCGTCGCCGATTTGAAGCTCATCGGCGGAACAAAGCATGCCGTAGGATTCCACCCCTCGGATCTTGCTCTTGCGGATCTTCATGCCGCCGGGAAGTTTGGCGCCCACCTGAGCGTAGGGTGCGCGCATGCCGGAATGAACGTTGGGTGCGCCGCAGACCACCACCTGGGTCTCCCCGCCGTCGTGCACCTCGCACACGCTCAGCTTATCGGCGCCCGGATGCGGCTCCACCGAGAGGACCTCGCCCACGATTACGCCGTCCAGCGCAATCGCCGCCGGGGCAACGCTGACTACCTCGAGCCCGGCGTTGGTGAGCTGGGCGGCAAGGGCGTCGGTGTCCACCGGCGGGTCGACCCATTGGCGCAGCCACATTTCGCTTAGCTTCACGCGCGGTGGTCTCGACTTACTGGAGGTGGTTTAGGTGTCATCTCAAACCTTTAGTGATTCGTGATTAGTGATTAGTCGATCTGGTGGCTGCATTTCGAGCACGCACCTTCATTGTGCGAATAAGCGCCCTCAACATCCGAGCAACGTTGTCGACTCGCTGCTGAGCCAGTCTTCTACGTTGAGCATCTCCAAATTCAATCAACTCCGAGATTTGCAACTGTGTTGATAACTCGCTTACCGAACCTGCCGCGATATAAAGAAAGCGCAGAAACTCTTTCTCTCCCCGGCGGGCGGCACCCTCGCTTATGTTGGATGCGATCGAAACCGCCGCGCGGCGCATCTGTTGAACGATTCCAAACTTTTCTTGCACTGGGTATGTGCTAGTTAGCTCGTATATCTCCTTCGCCAGTAAAATCGAGTCTTTCCAAACCTTGAGGTCCTTGTGAGTACGCATAATTTAGCCCTCCGTGGCTGAATGTACGCTTGGCCCCTGAATTGTACTCCTGAGCCACTAATCACTAATCACTAATCACTAATCACTAATCACTAATCACTAATTACTAATTACCGAAACTGCTCAAGGAACCGTAGATCATTCTCAAAGAACAACCTTAAATCATTCACTCCATACCTCAACATCGCCAGCCGCTCCACGCCCATGCCGAAGGCGAAGCCGGTGTAGCGCTCGCTGTCGATGCCGACGTTCTCCAGCACCTGCGGGTGCACCATGCCGGATCCGAGCACCTCGAGCCAGCCGCTCTTGCCGCGGATGTCCACCTCCGCCGAGGGCTCGGTGAACGGGAAGTAGGAGGGCCGGAAGCGCAGCTCCAGCTCGCGCTCGAAGAAGCAGCGCAGGAAGTCGTACAGCACGCCCTTGAGATC
>JBFIYQ010000308.1:0-3328 GCA_041605275.1 Gammaproteobacteria bacterium | reverse complement strand
GACAGCGTCTACGGTTTCCAGAAAGTGATGAAACACTACTACCTCCAGGGCCTGCACCAGGTGGTGGTGAACGCGGACATCTATATCAATGGCGATGTGTGGAGAAAGCTCACGCCCCATCAGCAAAAGGCCATGGAGGTCGCCGCTGACGCGTCTCTGATTCGATCGTTGAGCTATCGCATCTACGAGAACGGCAAGGCGCTCAAGGATCTTACCGAGAATCACGGCGTTATCCTGCACGACACACCGGCGGACTACTTCACCGAGTACATGGCCGCCGCCAAGGCGACCCTGGAGAAGAATGCCGCCGAGAACGCATTCTTCAAGGAGGTGTGGGATTCACAGAAGGCATTCGCAGATATCGCCGTTCCCTTCTGGGCCGGCGCTCAAACGTCCAATGCCAGCCTTGGCAACGCCCACGTCAAGAGTATGAAGAAGTAGGTCGTGGTTGACTGATCACCGTTCTAGCCGGGTAGGCGGGTCATCGGATCCGCCTACCCATTCCCTGCGATAGAGGCGGAACAGTGCCCGATATTGCCGACGAACTGGTTGCCGATCGTCGATCGAGCAAGCCGGGGGAGCTTCCCGCGGACATGCCGCGCTGGATGGCGGCTCCCATCACGGCTATCGACTGGATGAGCTACTGGGTCGGCATGACCGTATGCTGGCTCACGGTGCCGTTGTTCGGCGCCATGGTCTACGAGGTCATTGCCCGCTACGCGTTTGTCGCGCCCACCATGTGGGCCTACGACATCAGCCGCATGCTCTATGGCGCTCTTTTCATGCTCGGCGCCGGCTACGCCCTGTCGAGAGGCGTGCACATCCGCGCCGATTTCATCTACCGCAATTGGTCGGTGAAGAACCAGGGCAGAATCGACGCGTTTCTCTACATCTTCTTTTATTTTCCGGGACTGATCGCGTTCCTCGTGTCGTCCACGGATTTTGCCTATCTCGCGTGGATGCGCGGCGAGCGCGGCATGGATACCGCCTGGATGCCGCACATGGGGCCCATCAAGACGGCGCTTCCGGTAGGAATCGTGTTGCTGCTGATTCAAGGTGTCTCCGAGCTGCTTAAAAGCCTCTACGCGGCGACCCGAGGCAGGTGGCCGACGCAATGAGCCCCGAAATTCTCGGACTGGTTCTCATAGGGGTGATGCTGTTTGCCATTTTCATCGGCTTCCCGATCTCGTTCACCTTGATTTTTCTCGGGTTCGTATTCGGTTATATCGGCTTTGGCGACCTGGTCTTCTACCTCATGACCTTCCAGTTCTCGTCGGTCATGCTCGAGCAGACGCTGGCGGCCGTTCCGCTGTTCATATTCATGGGAATTCTCATGGAGCAGGCGGGCTTGATGGAACGGTTGTTCCAGGCGGTTCAGCTGATGCTGTCCCGGGTCCGCGGCGCGTTGTTCATCGCGGTGTTGTTCGTCTCCACCATATTCGCCGCCGCCACCGGTATCGTCGGTGCCTCGGTGACGATACTCGGCATCATGGCGGCCAAGACCATGAACCGGTCTGGTTACGACGTTCAGCTCGCCGCCGGAACCATCACCGCCGGCGGTACTCTCGGGATCCTCATACCGCCGAGCATCATGCTGGTGGTCATGGGCCCGATTCTGGAAGTGCCGGTGACGGATCTGTTTGCCGCCGCCGTGATCCCTGGATTCATGCTCGCTTTCCTTTATACGGGTTACGCGCTGCTGCGCTGCCATCTGAATCCCGCGCTCGGCCCGGTGCTCGCCGAAGAGGATCGTGCCGAGAGCATGGGGCACATTTTCGCCGAGTTCTGCAAGGGACTCGTTCCGCCGGCCGCGCTCGTATTCTCGGCCCTCGGCAGCATTCTGTTCGGTCTTGCCACTCCGACCGAGGGTGCGGGAATGGGCGCCGCCGGCGCGCTTTTGCTGACGCTTGCCTACAGGCGATTGACATGGGCAAAGCTGCAGGACGCCCTGGTCAAGACGCTGGAGATCTCCACCCTCATTCTGTTTCTCGTGGCGGCATCGAACTTCTTCGGGGCGGTTTTCTCGCGACTCGGCACGCCCACGATGATCACGGAATACCTGCTGCTGCTCGATCTGCCGCCGATGGTCATTCTGTTCCTGATCATGGCGTTGATCTTTCTGCTTGGATGGCCGCTCGAGTGGGTGCCCATCGTTCTCATCATCATCCCGATTCTGCTGCCGCTGATCGACCAGCTCGGATTCAATCTGGTTTGGTTCGGGATACTGGTCGCCGTGAATCTACAAACTGCCTGGCTGTCCCCTCCTGTGGCCTTGTCAGCCTACTTTCTCAAGGGGGTGGTCCCGGAATGGGACCTCAAGGACATCTACATCGGCATGATGCAGTTCATGGTCATTCAGGTCATCGGACTCCTGCTGATCATTTTCATCCCGCAGATCGCGCTATGGTTGCCCGGCGTGATTTACGGAAATTGACCTGCGCGAATGTCCGAGTGAACAACACGCCATGGCCGTCGAATATCTGAAAAAGGCATCCAAGACGCCCTCGACGGGCGAGGACGATACGCGCGCGACCGTCGCGGAGATGCTCCGCGACATCGAGTCGGGCGGCGAGGCCCGTGCGCTGCACTACGCCGAGACCCTGGACGGCTGGAAGGGTGAGGTGGTCATGTCGAAGGCAGACATCGCATCCGCCGCGAGTTCGGTGCCTGAGCAGATCAAGCGGGATATCCGCTTTGCCCACGACCGCGTCAGAGCGTTCGCGGAGGCGCAGCTTGCAAGCATGACGGAGTTCGAAACGGAGCTTTCGCCGGGGCTCATTGCCGGCCAGCGGCTCATCCCCGTCGACACCGCGGGTTGCTACGTGCCTGGCGGGCGCTACGCGCACATCGCCTCGGCGATCATGAGCGTTGCGACCGCCAAGGTCGCCGGTGTCGGAAATGTCATCGCCTGCTCACCGCCGCGCAAGGACGGCGGCATCCATCCGTCGATTCTCTACGCGGCCGATCTCGCAGGGGCCGACACGATACTCGCCCTCGGCGGCGTGCAGGGCATCGCGGCGCTGGCGTTCGGGCTGTTCACGGGACACAAGGCGGACATTCTGGTTGGTCCGGGGAACCGCTTCGTCGCCGAGGCCAAGCGCATACTCTACGGCCGTGTGGGGATCGATTTGTTCGCCGGTCCAACCGAGATCCTCGTCATCGCGGACGATACCGCGGATCCCGGGATCGTGGCGTCGGATCTCGTGGGTCAGGCGGAGCACGGACCCGATTCGCCGGCATGGCTGGTGACCACGTCGCGAAGGCTCGCCGAGGAAACGCAGGCGAAAATTCCCGCCTGTATTGCGCGGCTGAACGAGCCGAACCGCAG
>JBFIYQ010000307.1:0-3348 GCA_041605275.1 Gammaproteobacteria bacterium | reverse complement strand
TACAAGGGCACGGCTTTTATCATGGAGAAGGAGGAAGAGCTCAAAGCGGCGCTGAGAAGCTTTTTCGCATGCTCCCAGGCGGAGACCCGCGTCATCAGCGGGCAGATGGCCAATGACACCGTGTACGACGCGCTCAAGCAGTTCAAGAACCGCTACCGGGCCGGTAAGCCCGCCGAGCTTTTGCGCCGGGTGCTGGTCCACGATTTGAACAAGGGCGGGCATCTGAGCGCGCAGATTGGCGGCGCGCTCAAAAACTACGTCATGCTGGATCCGGAAACGGGACGCCCGGCGGTCTCGCACTTCCCCTTCTGCGCCGACAACCCCTACCGCATCGACGTGGAAGCGACCAAGGCGCTGATCGCCGAGGTGCGACCGGAGCTCATCGTATTCGGCCGCAGCGTCATTATTCACACCGAGCCGGTTCGGGAAATTGCAGCATTCGTGCACGCCGAGTTCGGCGCCGACAATCCCAGGCGGCCGCTCATCATGTACGACGGCGCCCACGTCCTGGGGCTGCTCGGCAAGTATTTCCAGGCCCCGCTGGAGGAGGGCGCCGATGTGATTACGGGCTCTACCCACAAGACATTCTTCGGTCCCCAGCGCGGCGTCATCTTGAGCAACATCGAGCCGGGATCCGCCTTTGAGGGATTCTGGCGGCACGTCGAGTCACGCACCTTCCCGGGGCACGTGAGCAACCACCATCTGGGCACTCAGCTGGGGCTGCTAGGCGCCACCTATGAGATGCTCGAATTCAAGGACGATTACCCGCGGCAGGTCGTTGCCAATGCCAAGGCCTTTGCGCGGGCGCTCGATGACCAGGATCTCGTTGTCGAGGGCGATCGGCAGGTCGACTTCACCGAGACCCACCAGGTGCTGCTGCGCGTCGCACGCGCACGCGGCGAGTGGGCCGCGGATCGCCTCGAGCGCAACGACATCATCACCAATCCCCAGGCTTTCTACGACGACCCGAGCTTCGCCGCCTCGAGCGGCGTGCGCATGGGCACCCAGGAGATGACCCGCTACGGCATGCGGGAGCCGGATTTCGTCGAGCTCGCCGGACTGCTGGCGGAGATCCTGCGCGGCGAGAGCTCGGCTCCGGAAGGCCACTGGCGCGGGGCCGTCAACCAGTTGCGAGAGCGATTCGTCGAGATGCGCTACTGCCTCTCGTTCTGATTTTGATTGCCCCGTAAACCCGGGCTGTAGCGCAACAACAGTGCACCTTCGAACGTTATGCAAACGAACTGCCCGCACGCGCCCCGATGTGACGGCAGCAGCGGCGCGTTCCAGTCCACGGGAACAAGGTCGGGATTTCCGGCCCGAATATCGGGGCAGGGCGCTTCAGTTGGCGCTGAAAGACGGTTTACCTGTCTCGTCGAAGAGCTTCAGCGCCGGCTGGTCATTCTCGCCTACCTGCAGTGTGGCCCGGGTCTGGCCTTGGACGTCGGCGAGGCTGATAAAGGGTGAGTCGTCGTAACGCAAGCCAAGTGACAGGCGCGGCTTTCCGTTCTCGTCGATGAGCTGCACGACCGGAACGCCGGAGTAGACCCGCATGTACAAGCGCGTATTCCCGTCCTCGTCGAACAACTGCATGCGATCGGCAGCCACCAGGGGCTCCTGTCGGACCAGCTGCTGCGGAAGCTCCTGGCCGATGAAAACGTAGACGAGCAAAGGGGCCATGATGAGCAGCGTATACTTGAGCCAGCGACTCTGGCGCTCGGCCTTCTGCATGCGCTGGGCCAGATCCACCCACGGCGGCGGCTCCTGAACCTCGCCCGGATGCGGCGCGTGCAATACCGATGTTGTGACCTGGCTACCCATGACTGACCCGTTGACGCTTGCGTGAACAGCGTCCCTGCCGGATGTGGCGATCCTTGATTCCGCCACCTATTACTGTTTCGTCCTTATGTCAGCTTTACGTACAGCCAGGAAGCCACGCGATTGTGATCCTGGTCACAAGCCGCTGTTGAGGGCTGTGAGGTTTGCCGCAATCAGGAGATAAAGGAGTGAGCGTGGCCGGCCATGAACGCAGCGAAGCGTAAAACCGGCGCTACCGGCCATCGAGCTTTTCCGCGCAAATTATCGTTGTCCTGGATAGTCCCCCATGGGCAAAGCTAGCAGTTGACGGAAACCAGGTAGGAGATTGTCCCGGGTCGGGAATTGCTCGGATCGAAACCACCTGAGTTAGTTCGTATAATGTATATTATGTTAAATAGCCTTTTGATCCTCAGAGCAGTATCGATCGAAACCTTTCCTCGAAATCACTTTAAGTTCGGACGATTCCCGCTTCTTCAGAGCATGTTATGACTGACTTCTCGATTCAATCCGATATAAAGCCGGCTTATGAGGCCGCCATCACCGCCTGGTGTCTACGAGCGCGTCCGGCGCTCGTAAAAGACATGCCGGCCGATGCGAGTGATGCGCCGGTGCGCACGCGACCAATAGGGACGCACATAGACGGCGTGATAATGCGTGGCGCGCCCGACCATGCTCAGCGGATTGAACGCGTAAGCAACGGTGGCGACCCACAGGGCATGTTCCCAGGCGCGCCGATTGCGGGGTCGATCCGGACGCCCGTCCCGGGTCCAGCTGAACTGCCCGCGCTGCCAGACCACCTTGCAGATGCTGTCCGGATAGCGCGGACTGTGCACCCGGTTCAGCGTCACCTGGGCCACGGCGAACTTCCCTTGGTCGGGCTCGCTGCGGGCCTCGTGATACACGTTCAGCGCCAGGCAGTGAATTTCCGCCGTGGCGTCCAGGCGGGGTGCGTCCGATTGGAAATCGCGCCCCAGCGCAACCGGATTGACAAAGGCCTCGGCGATGCTCGGCATGAACGCGGCCGCGAGCACCGCGCAGACCCTCAAGCCCAGATGCCGTCCTCGTGGACGCCTTGCGTCGATGGGTTCCCGCTGCATGCCGATGCGTCCTCTTGGCTGGTTTGGCGGGATCACCGTAATCGCCCGTAGGACGCGACGATGTGACTTTCACCACACGGGCGAATCCGTTGTGAAACCGTGTGTGAAAACGCACGGCTGCGGATCCGAATTTCGCTCGGCCGGGGCGCGCCCCGCGCTTCCGTGGAGCGTCTGTTGTCGAGTGTTTCCTACAAACCGGCGGCCGCGCCGCCAGCCGCGCTCGCGCGGCACCCGATCCGGGCTCACCACCAGCCCGGGCCGTGGCTCCCGGGAGGTGCCGGCGGCGTGTTCCAGTGCATCGGCGTCTCGGACAAGGTGGCCACGTCGGGTCTGATGTGCTCGACGAAGCCGAAGGGCGTCTTGGTGGTGGTGAGCAAATCGGCGATGTCCTCGTTGTCCGGCTCCTCCACCCCCGACGCCGGGATGCGTCCGAGAC
>JBFIYQ010000306.1:0-3369 GCA_041605275.1 Gammaproteobacteria bacterium | reverse complement strand
TGCCGAAATTGCTGTTGCTCTCGCGCCACACCGTCGAGTGGTGCACCCGGTGCATGTCGGGCGTCACGATGAAGAGGCGCAGCACCGCGTCGATGGCCTTGGGCATGCGCACGTTGCCGTGCGACACCATCGCCAGAACTACCACCATGAGCTCGGTCAGGGCCACCGCGAGCACCGGCGCGCCAATAATCGCGATGAGACTAAGGTTGAGGCTGATAGTCAGCACCGCCTCGAGGGGATGGAAGCGTAGCCCCGTCGTGAAATCATAGTCCTGGTCGGTGTGGTGCATGCGATGCAGGCGCCAGAGCGTCGGCACCCGGTGCAGCGCATAGTGCAGCGCGTACTTTCCGAAGTCGAGCACCAGTACCGAGACCACGAACGCGAGCCAGAACGGCGCCTCGACCCAGCGCAGCAGGCCGAATTCAACTTCGGCGCAGGCGAGCGCGACTCCGATAGCGGTGAAGGGCAACAGCCACCGCAACAAAGCGTTGTCGAGGAGGGTAACCGCGATATTGGAGAACCAGCGAACCCTGAGTGGGGAATCCAGGGTGCGCCGCGGGCTCAGCCCCTCCCACAGCGCGACTGCCGCGACGCTGCCAAAGTAGGTGAGCCCATATGCTTCCGCGAAGTTATCGAGGAGAAAAGCTTCCACCGGTCGACCTGCGTGCGGCGCCCACTCGTTCTACGATCCCGGGACACGGCCCGTGCAAGGGAACTGCATTAATGCCGTGCGTGTCCGTGACTGCAACTCGGCGGGTTCCGGCTTCGAACGCTTACCCGCGCCCCCGCTCGCCGTGACGGGGCGGTGCCGAGCGCCTGTACCGTACCTTATTTGCGCTTTCGAAACCGCGATACGATGATCGCGGCGGCGATGCCACCCGCAAGCAGCATCAAGGTGCTGGGCTCCGGGACCGTAATTATGAGTGACGCGTGGGCGCTCTGGGAGATCAGCGAGAGCGCGGCTGCGGCGCCGCTCAGCTTGAGGGAAGACAAGGCTAAGTTGCGATTAAGCATAACGCTGCTCCTTAATATTTTTATTTACGTCCCCGGAGTCGGGATACGATGATCGCGGCGGCGACGCCACCCGCAAGCAGCATCAAGGTGCTGGGCTCAGGAACCTGAACGGCGCCACCAGCATAGGCGCTCTGGGAGATCAGCGAGAGCGCGGCTGCGGCGCCGCCCAGCTTGAGGGAAGACAAGGCTAAGTTGCGATTAAGCATGACGCTGCTCCTTAATATTGTTATTTACGTCCCCGGAGTCGGGATACGATGATTGCGGCGGCAATGCCACCTGCGAGCAGTGCCAAGGTACTAGGCTCCGGGACTGCATTGAAAGCGAATGCGTTGGCGCTCTGGGAGATCAGCGAGAGCGCGGCTGCGGCGCCGCCTAGCTTAAAAATGGACAAAAACCGGCTGCGTTTTCGCATGAGGGACCTCCGTGATTATGATCGTTGTCATCCGGTAAGCCGTCCCGGCTCCGGCCGCCGGCGGCCGCTGGGTTCGGGGCCTTGCGGTTCCTAACCCCTGAGGCGGTTTCCTCGGCCGCGCAAGGGACGAGACATCATGGGCTAGAGCGGGTCTACAACGTCTCTGTGGATGCAAGAGCCGTTCCAGACCAATCGGGTGTAAGTTATTCAAACACTTAACCCGGCCTCCGCCGTGGCCGGAGCACGCCGGCGTAAAGAATCCCGACAAACTGGTCCCCTTGCGCGGGGCGCCGACTTGCCAGGAAATGGAGATTTTTTGATGAAAAACAGTTGATTAAGAACGCCCTGTTTAGGAAATACCGTGTAAGCAATTTCGACATGAGCCGAGGCGCACGGTGCCGAGGGGCTCAGACTTGAGATATTACTTCTTCATTGCACCATCAAGCTCTACGGCCACCTCGACGTAGGGGAGAGCCGAAGCGAACGGGCGAAGCAATATCGGGAGTTCGTTGAAGGGGGAATCGATGCCGACGACCAGGCGTTCATTCGGGCAACATTAAATCGGAACCAGCTCACGGGAGACCGTGGCTTCATAGGCGAGGTCGAGCAGCGCATTGGGCGACTTATCGAACATTTAGGCGCGCGGCCATCCCCCGAACCGCAAAAAATAAGTGCGTCCCGTTTTTGTTTTAATGACTAGACAATGATTTTTTCGCGTTAGGCTTGGGGTGTGAATGCCACGCCCATCAGCTCGCCGATAATGCAGCAGCTTGTGCTTGAGCCGCCCGAGGTCGAGGTCGTGATCGAGATTTCGAAGGGTAGTTTTCTAAAGCGCGGCTCGACCGGCCATATCGACTTCGTGTCACCGCTGCCGTGTCCGTTCAACTATGGCTCGGTGCCGACCCACCTCGGGCTCGAGGGCGATCTGCTCGACGCTGTTGTGCTGGGGCCGCGGCTGCCGCTCGGCACGCGGCTGCGGATCAAGGCCTGGGGCGCGGTGTCACTAACAGATCGTGGCATGAGTGACGACAAGCTGATTTGCAGCGCCCAACCCCTGCAGCCGTCCGAGCGTCGGAACGTGCTGCGTTTCTTCGGTTTCTACGCTCGTTGCAAGGCGGTGCTGAATTACTGGCGCCGCCGCCCTGGGCGCAATGCCTGTGATGGCTGGTGCGAGGCCACGTTCGCGCTGTCTCGGGCCCGCGTGCGCGATGACGCCTGGCACGGGCCTACGGTCGAGTTCTGATCGAGCAAAGGGCAACGGCAAGGCGTGCGGCTGCATTAGACGGGGAGAGCTCTGCCCTTCCTGAATGTACGTATTTCTTGAAATCTCTGCACGCCAGCTTCTTGGTTTTGCAGCGCTCGCAATACGAACACCCGACACGGGGCTCCGTGCCTAAATCGTCAAGTGCACCCTTGAAGCTTTTGGGTGCTGAGTCGTTTCCGCCGAATGGGCACGAGCTCCTGCCGGTGAATCTGGCATTCACGAGATCGAAGGTGATCGGGTCGCCTTGTTGTTCTGATTTGGACCACAGAGTGGCCGTAATTGTGCTGACGTCGGAACCCCAGAAATGCCCCTCAGGCTGCGAAGAATTTATCCTTAGCGGGTATTCTCTTGCCTACTCAATAGAGTTAACAGCCTTTATGCACCTCATAAGAAAAGTAATTTGGAGAAAAGGGCGATAACTTTCTGTTTTTATTGGTCGGGGTGAGAGGATTTACTCCGGATATCCTGCCCTTCGCCCTTCGGGCCAGCGCCGCCTTCAGGCGGCGCTGTTCGACATCGCTCCCGGCAATGTCGTGAACCTCTGAATCGGTTCCAACGACCTCCCACCAACATAAAAAAACAGGTCCCAACGCGAGGTTGAGGGACCTGTTTTTTTGTGAAATCCCAATAGAAGCGTGACACATTCGGCTCTTTATCCCAAGGTTACCAGGAGAGAAGA
>JBFIYQ010000305.1:0-3372 GCA_041605275.1 Gammaproteobacteria bacterium | reverse complement strand
CGCACCAGTACGCTTCCTGGAAAACCACCCAGATGAAGCTTTCCCGCACCCCCTCGAACTGCGCCATGCCGTAATAGAGGATGTACATCTGCACCAGCAGGGGTGTGCCGCGGAAGAAGTAGATGTAGGCCTTGGGAAGAAACGCGGCAAAGATGTTGCGCGAGCTCGCCGCCAGCGCCATCGGCACCGCCAGCACCAGCCCGCAGGCCAGCGCCATGGCGACCAATTGAATCGTTACCCAGAGCCCGCTGAAATAAAGCGGCAGGTTCTCGATAATGACCTGAATATCCACGCTTCAGGCCCTTCTTACGCCGGCGCTGTAGCGCTTGTTCAACCAGCGCATCCCGACGTCGGAGACGCCGGTTATAACCAGGAACAAAAGCGCAACGACCAGGAAAAAGGTAAACGGCTGACGCGTGGCTCCGCCCGCCTGGCCGGCGTTAAAGACCATGTCCTGAAGACCGATCACCGAAACCAGCGCCGTGGTCTTGGCCAGCACCAGCCAGTTATTGCCGAAACCGGGAAGCGCGTGGCGCACGCAGGCCGGAAGGGTGATGCGGAAAAAAACCTGCACCGGCGTCATGCCGAAGGCGTATCCCGCTTCAATCTCGCCCCGCGGCACGGACAGGATGGCCCCGCGGAAGGTCTCGGTCATATAGGCGCCGAAAATGAAGCCGATGGTGGCCACGCCTGCGATGAAGGGGCTGATGTCGATGTAGTCCCAGCCGAGATTGAACGGCAGGCCCTGGGCTTCGCTGAACTCGGCAAGCTTGTAACCGATGTCGTTCACCAGAAGCTGTCCGCCGAAGAAGATGATCATCATCAACACCAAATCCGGCACCCCGCGAATAATCGTCGTGTACAGGGCAGCGATGGTGTTGGCAATGCGCGACTTGGAGAGCTTTGCCAGGGCGCCGACGAATCCAAGAACCAGGGAGATAAGGAGAGAAAGCAGCGCGACCTCCACCGTGAGGACCATGCCCTTCAGGATGAAGGGAAAGTATCCGTGAAGATCGAACATCGGCTGCTGCCTCTGAAGCGCGACGCGCGCCGCGGGCGGCTACCCCCGCGGCGCGAACCGCTATTTCAACTCGGCCTCAATTACTGGCCGTAGACATTGAAATCGAAGTACTTCTTGGCGATGGCGTCGTAAGTGCCGTTGGCGCGGATGTCTTTGATCGCCTTGTTGATCTGCGCCACCAGGTCCTTGTCCTGTTTACGAATCGCGACGCCGACACCTTCGCCAAAGTACTTTGGATCGTTATAGTCGGGACCGACGAACTCCCAGTCCTTGCCCTTGTCGGTGCTCAAAAAGCCGTCGTTCATAGCCACGGAGTCGGCCAGCAGCAGATCCAGGCGCCCAGACACGGCATCGAGATAGGCCTCATCCTGAGTGGCATAGCGCTTGATGTTCACCGAGTCGCCGAACTCGCCGGTGATGAAGTTATCGTGGGTGGTGGCCCGCTGCACGCCCACGGTCTTGCCCGTAAGCCCGGACCTTGAAATCTCGATGCCCGAACCTTTCTTTCGGATAAATTTGGCCGGCGTATTGTAGTACTTGTTGCTGAACGCCACCTTTTTCTTGCGCTCCTCGGTGATGGACATGGAAGCGATGATGGCGTCGTACTTGCGCGCAAGCAGCGCGGGGATGATGCCGTCCCAGTCCTGCTGCACCAGGGTGCATTCGGCTCCCATCTGCTTGCACAGCGCATTTGCGATGTCGATGTCGAACCCGGCCAGCTTGCCGTCCGGATCCACATAGCTGAAAGGCGGATAGGCGCCCTCCACTCCGATTCGGATTTTCTTCCATTCCTTAGCGTCGACGGATGCGGCGCTCAGCGCAACCGCAGCGGCGACGACTAGAGTGCTCAACAATCTTTTCATTTTTCGATCTCCTCTCTTCTCTCGATTTATCGATTACTAAATTGCTCGCTCCGGAAATTCGGTCACTTGAGCGTGCCGGCGAGAAACTGCCGGAAGCGCTTGGATTTGGGCTGAGTGAATACCTGCTCCGGAGTACCGGACTCCTCCACCAGACCTTGATGCAGAAATATGACGTGGTTAGACACGTCCTTGGCAAATGCCATTTCGTGGGTCACCACCAGCATGGTGCGGCCCTCCTCGGCCAGGCTGCGCATGACCTTCAGAACCTCGCCCACCAGCTCCGGATCCAGGGCGGAGGTCGGCTCGTCGAACAGCATCAGCTCCGGGTCCATGGCAAGCGCCCGGGCGATGGCCGCCCGCTGCTGCTGCCCGCCGGATAGATGGGCCGGGTAATAGTCCTTGCGTTCGTACATGCCGACTTTGTGCAGCACCTGCTCAGCCCTCTCTATGGCTTCAGCCTTCGGAATCTTGAGCACGTGAACCGGCGCTTCGATGACGTTTTGCATGACCGTCATGTGCGCCCAAAGATTGAACTGCTGGAAGACCATACCGAGCTTGGAGCGGATGCGCTCCACCTGCTGGCGGTCTTCCGGGATTGCCTCCCGACCCTCGCGCTCGCGCATGCGGATCAGCTCGCCCTGGACATAGACCTTGCCGGTATTAGGGGTCTCCAGGAGGTTGATGCAGCGAAGAAAAGTACTTTTTCCCGATCCGCTGCTCCCCAATATCGAGACGACCTCGTGCTCGCGGGCCACCAGCGAAATCCCTTTCAGCACGTCAACGTTGCCGAAACTTTTGTGGATGTTCTCCACGACCAGTGCGGGTTCTGCCACGGCGAATATCTTCCAGGTCAATCCAAGGGTCGGGATACGTTAGACGGGATCGACCCCGGACGCAAACCAAGGGAGCGTTTGCGAAATGCGGCTCGAGACCGGCTCTTCAGTCCGTAAGCAGCGACCCGCCGACGCGATCCGCGAGCGGGGTGGCGCCCGCTACTTTCACCAGCACGTCGCCGGCGCGGGCGTATCGCGCGATTCGACGCGTAAACAAGAGCCCCGACGCAACCGTCCGCACTTCGCTTCGGGCCCGCTTGGGATCCTCGGCTGCGGGGTCCACGATCACCGCCACCACGTCCCCGGCCGAGACCTGCTCGCCGAGGCCGCGGCTGTAGCTCACGACGCCCTGAACCGGCGCGCGAACGATATCGACGCCTTCCAAGGGAGTCGCGTCCGAAACCGCCCTGGGAAGGGGTCCCGGATCCCCGGCCAGCACACCCCGGCGTCTTAAGAAATTCAGCAGACTTTCCGCATCGGACCGGGCAAGTTCGTCGCTCACATCGGACTCCCCCCGAAGCTCCACGGTGGCGGAGAGACACGCTAGAGGGACCGGTTTCTGCGGAAACCGATCCGCAAGCCCCCACCATATTCCGCCCACCGCCTCGTCAAAGGGATTACCGCCGGAGCGGGCCGCCAGCAGCGTGACCCGGCT
>JBFIYQ010000304.1:0-3383 GCA_041605275.1 Gammaproteobacteria bacterium | reverse complement strand
CATCTGCTGTCATGATGGCCCGGCTGGCTAATGCGCTCGCCGCCGGGCTCGTCTTCGGCCTCGGGCTCGTGATTTCGGGGATGAGCAATCCGGCCAAGGTGATCGGCTTTCTCAACGTAGCCGGTCCCTGGGATCCAACTTTGCTGCTGGTGATGGGTGGGGCTTTGGCGGTCACCATCCCCGGGTTTCGACTGCTCAAGTTCCGCGCGCGGCCGCTGTTCTCCGAACGCTTCGAGATACCCACGCGAAAGGAGCTTGATGCTCGCCTTATTACGGGGGCCGCGCTGTTCGGCCTCGGCTGGGGTATTGCGGGGTTCTGCCCGGGGCCGGCATTTACCGCCCTGGCTACGGCAAGGCTCGACGTTGTTCTGTTCGTCGCCGCCATGATCGCTGGCGCGGTGGCACACAAAATTCTGTTTTCGACCGGCTCGCGGAGCGCTTGACGCCAGGTCGTTTATGAATCCGGCAGCGGGATGAACTCGGTTTCACCCGGCACCTTGGCAAAGCGGTTCTCCTTCCAGTCCGCTTTAGCCTGCTCGATGCGTTCCTTGGAGCTTGAGACGAAGTTCCACCAGATGTGCCGCTCGCCGTCCAGGGTCTCGCCGCCTAAGAGCATCACCCGGGCGTCGCTGAAACACTCGAGCTCCGCTTCGACCCCCGGAAGGATCACCGCCATATTGCCGGCCGGGAAAACCTCACCGTTCAGGCTGACTTCTCCCGTTACCGGATAGACCGCCCGCTCCTGATGCTCCGGGGGAAGCTTCAGCCGGCTGCCCGCGGACATGCGCGCGTCCAGATAAAACATGTCCGAATAGATCTTGATCGGGGAACGCTCGCCGTAGGCTGTGCCGGCAATGAGACGCATGGTGACGCCGTCGGTCTCAATCATCGGCAGCGTCGCCTTCGGGTGATGAAAAAATGCAGGCTCCGTTTCCTCAGCTGCTCTCGGCAGCGCAACCCAGGACTGAATCCCGAACAGCCGGGCGTTGCCTGCTCGTTGTTCGTCGCCGCTGCGCTCCGAATGCACGATGCCGCTGCCCGCGGTCATCCAGTTGACGTCGCCGGGCTTTATGGTCTGAACGAACCCCAGGCTGTCGCGGTGCACGATTTCGCCCTCGAACAGGTAAGTGACGGTGGCAAGGCCGATGTGCGGATGCGGCCGCACGTCGATGCCTTTACCGGCGGCGAGCTCGGCCGGACCCATATGATCGAAAAAGATGAACGGCCCTACCATTTTTCGCTGCCGGCCGGCGGGCAGCACTCTGCTCACCTGAAAGTCGCCCAGGTCCCTTGTCCTGGGTTCGATCAGCGTTTCGATTGTGGTGGACATGTGCGTAGCGCCTTGACGGAGGCGGAGAAGGAGGACGCATTCTAAGCGTGGACCAGCATCGCGACCAGCCTTAAACGGCGAACAAGGTTTAAATCAAACTAGCTGCGGTGTAAGTTGCAACGAAGATCTAATCTGGAGAGCTCCATGTCGACTTTTCTCGTCACCGGCGGCAACCGTGGCATCGGCCTCGAACTGTGCAGGCAGCTATCCGCGCGCGGCGACCACGTCATCGCCGCGTGCCGTACCTCGTCAAGAGCGCTGGTAGACACGGGCGCCGAGATCCACGAAAACGTCGAGGTCACGGACGACGCGTCGGTGAAGCGGTTTGCTCAGGCGCTGGACGGCAAGACCATCGATGTGCTCATCAACTGTGCCGGAATTCTCACCCGGGAGGCCCTCGATGATCTCGACATGGACCGGATTCGAAAGCAGTTTGAGGTCAACGCTCTGGGACCCCTCCGCGTCACCGCGGCCCTGCTCCCCAATCTGAAAAAGGGGTCCAAGGTTGCGATCATTACCAGCCGCATGGGGTCCATCGAGGACAACACCTCCGGCAGCCGCTACGGCTACCGAATGTCCAAAGCCGCGGTGAATATGGTCGGACGAAGCCTTGCTTGGGATTTGAAAGACAAGGGCATCGCAGTGGTGCTGCTGCACCCGGGCATGGTGGCGACGGAGATGACCGGCCGCCAGGGCATTCCGCCCGAGGAAGCGGCAGGCGGCCTGATTGAACGCATCGACGCGCTGGATATTAAAAAGACCGGTACTTTCTGGCACCAGAACGGCGAGGTCCTTCCGTGGTAACGGGTATTGGTTCAAAAGCAGCGCGAGCCGCAGAGAGCTAACGCCCATCGCTACTATGAACATCAGCAGGATATTGATTATTTTTGGCGTAACCCTGGTGGCGCTTGGATTACTCTGGCCCTGGCTGTCCCAGCTCGGCCTCGGCCGGCTGCCGGGGGATATCGTCATCGAGCGCGAGGGTTTTCGTGTTTATATTCCGATTACCACCTGTATCATCGTCAGCGTGGTGGTCAGCATTCTCTGGTACCTGTTTAGGTCTTGAGGCGCAAATAAAAAAAGGGGCCCTGCCGGCCCCTTTTTCCGCCTCGTGTTCTGGCGGTGAAGCTGTCTTTTTCAGTTTCAGTCAGGCTTTGACCTCGATTCGTCGAGGTTTGACAGCCTCGGTCTTGGGGACCGTGACCTTCAGCACGCCGTTCTTGCAGCTCGCGGAGATGTTGTCCGCGTCCGCGTAGTCCGGCAGCGAGAAACGGCGATAGAATGTTCCGTGCATCCGCTCGACGCGCCGGAATCCGTTCTCTTTCACGTCGCTCTCCAGCTTACGCTCACCGCGGATGGTGAGGATGCCGTTTTCCATGGTCACGTCGATGTCCTTGGGATCGACCCCCGGCACATCGGCGGTAATGAGGAAACGACCCTCGTCCTCTTTGATGTCCACGGCCGGGGTCCAGGCGCTTGTGGCAACGCTGGAGCCGTCGTCCGGTCCGCTGCCGGGGCTGTTGAGGAAGCGCCCGACTTCTCTGTTCAGATTATTGAGAACATTCCAAGGTTCATAGGACGTCATGTACATGGGAACATCACCTCCTGAAAAAACCACTGAGTCTGTGTCTCACCCGGGCATATGGGAACGGCGGTGAAAATTTCAAGGGTGGTAGCAACCCGAGGCGCTGCCCTGGCGGAGCCTCGGCTCCGCCCTTGAAAAACTCCCGCCGGGCCGTTATTTGAGGGACAATAACGGCAAATTCCGGCGGCCCCCGCGGAATTCAGGCAGGGAGAGGAAAGCGTGGAAAAAAAGACCCAGTTCAACGTCTGGTACCTGGTTCTCGCCTTTATCGGGGTGATGCTGCTGCGGGATCTCTGGGTCCAGAGCCAGCAGGTCGAGCCGATCCCATACAGCAAGTTCGAGCAGTATCTCGATCAGGGCCTGATCGAGAAGGTCGTGGTCGGCAGCCAGCACATCAGCGGCACCTTCAAGAGTCCCCTGCCCGAGGGGCAGACCCGATTCGTCACCACCCGCGTCGAGCCGGGCGTT
>JBFIYQ010000303.1:0-3441 GCA_041605275.1 Gammaproteobacteria bacterium | reverse complement strand
CGCCAGGCGCGAGACTGGCGTGAGCGCAGAAGGCGTCCACCATGCCGCGTCCGGGCTTGTGGCCGTGGCCGCTGTCGTAACCGCAGATGAAGCTGAAATGCTTATCGATGCCGAGACGGGACAGGGTCGCGTCGGCGGATACGCGGCTGTCCATGGTGGCGACGCCCAATGTCAGGCCCCGGGCTTCCAGTCGTCCGAGCACCGCGTGGAGATCCTTGACCGGGGTTGCGAACGCCGGAGCGTCGGCATTGAAAAGCTCTTCGAGCTTGGTCTGAAGCCATGTCTTTTCAAGTCCGGTTTCCCGCGCCCAAAGCGCCGCAATCTCCGGCGTCGTGCCGGCGGCGAGCGGAGAGCTGGGCAAGCAGCGATCCGTTTCGGCGTTGTATCCCCCCAGCTCGAGCAGACGCGCTTCCATTCCCGGTCGTCCCGCAGCACGCGCGACCATCGCCACCGCCTGTTGGTATGCCGGCATCCAGGTGTGGTGAAAGTCGATCAGCGTGCCGTCCTTGTCGAACAATATCCCTCGGAACTTCATCGGATCAGATCTCTTGAAAGATTCGAGTAGCCGCTTGTTGCTCAAAAACGCTAGTTTTCAAGGGATCTGACCCCTATTTGCGCGCGCAGACAAAGGTGAATTGGCCGATCTGTCGACGTCGCGCGTCGTTCTCACGCACGAAATCGCTCAGGGCGCCGGATTTATCCAGCGCCAATATCTTCGCCTTGACGATCTCCAGCTGATCTTGATCCACCATGGCCCAGATGGAGTCGCCGCCGCGCCAGCGCTCGTTTAGGGGGCCGCGCCCGTCGAAGTAATATCGACCCTGCATCACGCCGTCCAGGGGAACGAAACAGCCGGCGTGGACCAGTCCGCAATCGCTCATGATGCTTTGAAGCACATCAATGGGGATATGTCGTCGGCGCATTTTTTCCATCGCGTCCGGGATGAGGGTCAGGTACCACCAGCCGTTCCTGATCTGCTCCTGTGAGCAAATGTTGATCATCAGAACGCCCCCGTGACGAAGCACGCGGGTGAGCTCTTTGACCACCCTTCGGATGGCGGGCCAGCCGACCGCGCCGTCGTCGTCCAGATGATGCAGCACTTGGTTCACCATCACCCCGTCGACGCTTTCGTCTTCCAGGGGCACATCGTCGATGGGCGCCTGGTGAAAGTTGATCAACCCGGCCGCCGTTTCCGCGCGCATTTTGACCTGGGCCTTTTCCAGCATCCCGGAGTTGATGTCGACGGCCTCGATGCGTGCGACCCGCGAGACGAGCGCGCGCGAATAATTTCCGGTGCCGCAGCCCGCGTCCAGAAGCACGACCTCGGAAAGCGCCCGCGGGCCGCCGGCCAGGACGCCAAGTATGATTTCGACGCCGATGGGTTCGCGCGTTTCATCATAGAGGGCGGAAACGCGGGTGTAATCTTCGTAGCCGCTCATGCTCCTTATCCGAAGGGGTCAGATCCCTTGAACAAGCCCGACACGGAGCTGTCGCTCGAGCAGAAATTTTTTCAAGAGATCTGACCCCATCCTGACTTCATCCTGCGCGAAGTTGCCTTACAATTGCAGCTTGAATTTAGCGGATAAGCCTCGCTCGCGGAGAATCTTACATGACTGACGGTCGATTTCAGGGAACCGATACCTATGTGGCGACGGACGAGCTGATGACGGCGGTGAACGCCGCCGTAGCGCTGGCAAGACCGCTGCTGGTCAAGGGAGAACCCGGTACCGGAAAAACCATGCTTGCCGAGGAAGTCGCGGGCGCCCTGGACCGCCCCTTCATCGAGTGGCACATCAAGTCCACCACCAAAGCGAAGCAGGGGCTCTACGAGTATGACGCCGTGGCGCGACTGCGCGATTCCCAGCTCGGCGACGAGCGCGTCCACGATATCGGGAACTACATCCAGCCGGGAAAGCTGTGGGAGGCCTTCGAGTCGGAGCGGCAGCCCGTTCTGCTCATCGACGAGATCGACAAGGCGGACATCGAGTTTCCCAACGACCTGCTCCAGGAGCTCGATCGCATGGAGTTCTTCGTCTACGAAACCAGCCAGAAGATTAAGGCGCGGACGCGGCCCATTATCATAATCACCAGCAACAACGAGAAGGAGCTCCCCGACGCGTTCCTGCGCCGCTGCTTTTTTCACTACATCCGATTCCCCGACCGCGACACCATGATCCGCATCGTTGACGTGCACTACCCGGGTCTCAAGAAATCATTACTGAAAGAAGCGCTCGAAGTGTTCTTCGAAATCCGTGAGGTGCCGGGACTGAAAAAGAAACCCTCCACCTCGGAGCTGCTGGATTGGATCAAGCTGCTGGTGGCCGAGGACATTCCGCCGGAGGCGCTGCGCAGCAAGGACGATCGCAAGCTCATTCCGCCGCTTTACGGCGCTTTGCTCAAAAACGAACAGGACGTGCATCTGTTCGAGCGGCTGGTGTTCCTGAACAAACGACAGAATGCATGACTGGCCATCGACGTTTGTGTATACCGTCATTCCCGCGACTGCAGGAATTCAGTAATTGAATCTACGCCGGCCGCAGACCGGCGTCTCCAAACCGAACCATGCTGATCAACTTCTTCTTTCTTTTGCGCAAAGCCGGCATCCCGGTGTCCATCACCGAGTTTCTCACTTTAATGGAGGGGCTTAACGCACGGGTGGCCGGATTCAGCATCGATGATTTTTACTACCTCTCACGCGCCGCCCTGGTCAAGGACGAGCGCCACTTCGATCGCTTCGACCTGGTGTTCGGCGCCCACTTCGATGGCGTGGAGGCGGTGTTCGCCGAAATCGCCGGCGAGGTTCCGGAGGAATGGCTGCGTCGCCAGGCCGAGCTGAGACTGACGGAGGAAGAGAAACGCCAGATCAAGGCCCTCGGCGGCTGGGAAAAACTCATGGAGACCCTGCGCCAGCGTATGCGGGAGCAGAAGGGCCGGCACCAGGGCGGCAGCAAGTGGGTCGGCACCGCCGGCAACTCTCCCTTCGGCGCCTATGGCTACAACCCCGAAGGCGTGCGCATCGGCCAGGAGGAGTCACGCCACCGCCGCGCGGTCAAGGTGTGGGATCAGCGCGAGTTCCGGAATTTCGACGATCAGGTCCAGCTCGGCACGCGCAACATCAAGATTGCGCTCAGGCGTCTGCGCGAATTCGCTCGGGAGGGCGCGGCGGAAGAGCTGGACCTGGACGACACCATCCGCTCCACCGCGCGTAACGCGGGACTGCTGGACATCCGCATGGTGCCCGAGCGGCACAACAGCGTGAAGGTGCTTCTATTCCTGGACGTGGGCGGCTCCATGGACGACCACGTGCGCATCTGCGAGGAGCTGTTCTCGGCAGTGCACACCGAGTTCAAGCACCTCGAGTACTATTACTTTCACAACTTCGTCTACGAGTCGGTGTGGAGAGACAACCGCCGGCGGCACAACGAACGCATTCCGCTGCTG
>JBFIYQ010000302.1:0-3477 GCA_041605275.1 Gammaproteobacteria bacterium | reverse complement strand
CACCGCATGCCAGAACTCCGAGATCGCTGCCAAAGCCCTCACCGATCTCGGCTACTCGAGGGTTCTGGAGTACGTGGACGGCAAGGCGGACTGGGAAGCCGCCGGATATCCCTTGGAGGGTTTGAGAAAAAGCGCGTGATCCCGCAGCGTGACGAGTGACGCGACTCCCTCTCACCAGCTACCTGCCCTCCGCCTCGAGTCGAGGGGGAGGGTAAAGGAGGTTCCTGGGTCGGGAGTCGAGAGCCGCGATCAGCGTTTTTCGGGCGCCGAATCGGCTCAGCTCGGCGGCGGCCATTGGACGCCACCTTCTGAATCGAAAGCAGTCACGCCAGTATCCATCGGGCCAAGGACGGCCCAACCTTCGCCAGCTCCGAAACCGCAGTTTCCGCCGTTTGCGGAAACATGGGTCCGTCCGGCCTTAGACCCGGTTTGAATCGTACTGCGGCACGCCATCAGGCAGCGCTCAGTCACCTCGATGCACCTGTAGCGGTCCGCGGACTGCTCCAGACACCCTTTTAGCACTTCGCCGCACTTTTCCGGACACCGGTCTTCAGGCAACTGCGCCGCGGCGCTGAGAAAAATAATCGAAGTTGCAGCAGCAACAGCACTTCGCCTTAACCAGCCCGGGGGCGCTTCAGTAACAGTTAGACTTCCAACGCATTTCTCCAGCGTCATTGCCAGGTATTGGCGTCTTTTTCAAACGTGGAGCGCTGGGGCTGAATGACGCAGAAACGCTGACCGCTCGGCGCTTCCATTACGCACCAGGTTCGAACAGTTCCAATCCGCTTTGCCCCCAGTTTTTCCAGCCGCCTGACTTCGGCCTCGATATCGTCGGTTTCAATGTCGATGTGCACCCGGCTCGGATGATCCACACGCTGAACCTCAATGGGAATCTCGTCATCGAGGCCTGCAAGTCCGATGTAGTTCTCGTCCTCTGGATTGCCCGAGCGCTTCGCCTCACGGCCCAGCGCCTTCGCCCAGAATTCGGCATCGGCTTCGAGATTTTCGGTCAGGCAGTCGATAATGATCGCGCCGAGTCTGCTCTTATGCACCTACTCTCCCCTTTGAGATCGTCCAGTGACGTCAGCCGAAGCGAAGAGGCGGTCCTGTCTCTAGCCGCTGATATAGTGCGCGAGCTGCTCGATTACGTGCTGCTGCTCGTCGATCACCGATTTCACCAGATCGCCAATGGAGACGATTCCGATGATCTTGTCGGCGTCGAGCACCGGCAGATGTCGGGTGCGCTTTTCCGTCATCAGAGCGAGACATTCCTCCACCGTGTGCTCGGGGCGCGTGTAGAGAACGTCTTTGGTCATGATGTCGCCGACCGCGGTTTCCTTGGACGTTCGCTCTTTGAGAACGACCTTTCGCGCATAGTCCCTTTCAGTGACCATGCCCACGAGCTTTTCGTCCTCTAAAACCACCAGGGCACCGATGCCTTTATCGGCCATGATTTTCATCGCCTCGTACACCGACGCGTCAGGGCTCACGGACCAGACTTCACTGCCCTTGGATTTTATGAGCTGTCTTATTGTTGCCACTGTGGTATTTCTCCAACGCTATCCGACAATCGGCCCCGCTCGGGAAATCGGGGAGTGCCCCATAAAAGCCTTTTTAGCGTAGTGCCGTTAAATTTTCCACTGACCGGGGAAGCTTGTTTTTGATTCCGGTCAATGTCATGGGAATGTCTTTTCCAGCGGGCGGCGGCCCGATAGACTCGGCGTCCGTAAAACCCCGCTGCCGCCGTCCAGGAATAGACTGCTCCGGCGGGTACCCGACTGAATGTAGAGGAATTGCCGCATGAAAGCCGCCGTCTGCTACGAATTTGGCAAACCGCTGGTGGTTGAGGAGATCGAGATCGATCCGCCCAAATCCGGAGAGATCAAGGTCAGAGTCGCCGCCTGTTCCATCTGCCACAGCGACGTCCACCTGATCCGGGGCGAGTGGGGAAACGAGCCGCCGCTGGTTGCCGGTCACGAGGCCGCCGGCGTGGTGGAAGAGACGGGACTCGGGGTCAGCCGGCTGCGCCCCGGCGACCACGTCGTCGTGACTCTGATTCGTTCCTGCGGCAGCTGTTATTTCTGCACCATCGGCCGTCCGTTCAACTGTGAGGCGACCTTCGCGCTTCAAACGGAGAGCCGATTAAGAAATAAGAAAGGCGTTTCCCTGGCCCACGGCATAAAGACCGCCGCGTTCGCGGAGTACTGCATCGTGGATCAGAGCCAGGCGGTCAAAATCCCGGACGATCTGTCGCTGGAGTGCGCTTCGCTTCTGGCCTGCGGTGTGATCACGGGTCTGGGCTCAGTCACTAACACGGCAAGGGTGGAAGCGCGAAGCCGAGTCGCCGTTATCGGCGCCGGTGGCGTAGGCGTCAATGCCGTTCAGGGCGCGGCGCTGTCAGGGGCATCCATGATCATCGCGGTGGATCTCCGGGACGACAAGCTCGACGCCGCCCGCGCTTTCGGCGCGACCCACACCCTCAACGCAAAGTCCGAAGACGTAGTCGCCGCGGTGAAGGCGCTGACCGACGGCCGTGGGGTCGATTACGCCTTCGCCACCGTGGGCAGTCCCGCGGCGATAGCCCAGGCGATTGAAATGGTCCACACCGGCGGCACCACGGTGATTGTCGGTATGCCCTCACTCAATGACGCGCTTTTCTCCGTCGACGCCCACGAGCTGACATACGGGCGCCGGATCATGGGCAGCAACATGGGCTCAACGCGGCTGCTGGTGGACGTGCCGCGTCTGGTGGATCTGTACCGCGAAGGGCGGCTGAAGCTGGACGAGCTGATTACCGGCCGCTATCCCCTGGAGCGCATCAACGAGGCCATTGAGTCCATGGAGCGCGGAGAGGCATTGCGTAACGTCATAATCTTCGAATAGATCGAGGTCGAGCCGC
This sequence comes from Gammaproteobacteria bacterium, assembly GCA_041605275.1. Lineage (GTDB taxonomy): Bacteria > Pseudomonadota > Gammaproteobacteria > HK1 > HK1 > CAMYJH01. Next base: position 578 of record JBFIYQ010000302.1, on the reverse strand, counting down.
ATCTGACAGAAGGTCCGCTAACGCGAGGCCTTCTGGTCGAGGCGAAAACGATTTGAAGGCTCGTCTTTCAAGGGCAGAGACTGAAATGACCGGCCTGCTCACTCTCTCCCTTTTACTACCTGAATTTCGCCCGAAGCTCAGGCATCATCGCCGCTTCCCGTGCCAGATATTGCTCCATTTCGTGAGGTGGCAACGGCCGGCTGATCAGAAATCCCTGCACCGTGTGGCAACCTTCCCGCTCAAGAAATTTGAGCTGCTCAGGCGTTTCAACTCCCTCAGCTACCAGGTTCAGCTTTAAAAGCCTGGCCATGTTTATGATAACCGTCACGATGACCGCATCGTCCTCGTCGCCGGGAATGTCCTTAACGAAGTCGCGATCGATTTTCAGAGTATCGATGGGCAGGTGCCGCAGTGACGATAGGGATGAGTAGCCGGTACCGAAATCATCCATTGAGATTCCCACACCCAGCGCCTTTATATTTTCCAGTGTCTTCAGGTCCTGGTCCGGCGCCTGCATGATGCTACTTTCGGTCAGCTCGAGTTGCAGCAGCTCGGGCGGTGTGTTCGTTTCTTCCAGT
>JBFIYQ010000301.1:0-3491 GCA_041605275.1 Gammaproteobacteria bacterium | reverse complement strand
CCGTCGAGCACAAAGTGGGCGTGACGAGTGGCGGCGCAGTTGGGAATCATCGCCACCGGAAGCGATGCGGCGTGGGTGGGATACTCCTTGACCTTGACGTCCAGCACCGTGGTGAGCCCGCCCAGCCCTTGGGCGCCGATGCCGAGCGCATTGACCTTATCCACCAGCTCCAGCCGAAGCTCCTCGGCCCTGGTTTTCGGCCCGCGGGCGCGAAGCTCGTGGATGTCGATGGGATCCAGCAGCGACTCCTTGGCCAACACCATCGCTTTTTCCGAGCTGCCGCCGATGCCGATGCCGAGTATTCCCGGGGGACACCACCCCGCCCCCATCTTGGGAACCGTTTCCAGCACCCCGTCGACGATGCTGTCGCTGGGGTTGAGGATCGCGAATTTCGATTTGTTCTCCGAGCCGCCCCCCTTGGCCGCGAGTCGCACGTCGACGGTGTCGCCGGGGACCAGCTGCGTATGGATCACCGCGGGCGTGTTGTCGCCGGTGTTTTTACGCGGTCCGATGGGCGGATCGACAATGGACGCCCTGAGCAAGTTGTCCGGATGGGTGTAGGCACGCCGCACGCCCTCGTTGACCATGTCTTCCAGGCCGGTGTTCGTCTCCCACTGCACCTGCATGCCGACACGCACGTAGACGATGACGATGCCCGTATCCTGACAAATGGGACGCTGTCCTTCCGCGCTCATGCGCGAGTTCATCAGGATCTGCGCCATGGCGTCTTTCGCCGCCGGCGATTCCTCGCGCTCGTAGGCTTCGCCTAAGGCGCTGATGTAATCCAGCGGATGGTAGTAAGAGATGTACTGCAGCGCGTCTGCGACGCTCTGAATGAAATCTTCTTTCTTGATGATGGTCATGACGATATGGAGCGCAACGGTTTGATGGATGGTGATTAGCGACTGGTGATCTTGGTGACGCGTAACGCGTGATGCGATCAGATCTACCCATATACGACATTCGGACTTCTCTTTTATTGCCCCCTATTCTACCGCCTCCTCGGCCCATTATTTGGTCTTCAACCCAATGATGAGATCCATCACGTTTGTGCCGGTGGGTCCGGTATTCAGTAAATCACCGCTGGCATGGAGAAAACTTCCCGCGTCCGCACCTTCGAGGCAGCTGTGAGGGTCCAGGCCTGCAGACTGGCCGCGTTGAATCGTATCACCATCCACCAGCGCGCCCGCGTCCTCGCCCGGACCGTCGGTGCCGTCGGTGCCCGCGGCCAGCAGCACGATGTCGTCGCGGCGGGCGATCTCAAGGGCCGCGGCCAGGGCGAAGCTCTGACAGCGCCCGCCACGGCCCGGCGACTCGGGCAGCACCACGGTGGTCTCGCTGGCCCAGATCTCGGCGCCGGGAGCCGCCTCAATCAGGTGCCTCGCGGTCATTGCCCCGGTATCCGAGGCCTCGCCTTCCAGCGTTTCCGGATGGATCCGGGCGGGCCGGCCCTCGGCTGCCAACGCCTTGGCCGCGGCATTGCGCGCGTCCGCCGGCCGCGCCACGACCTCCAGCCGCACGCTTTCGAAAAGCCGCTTATCGGTGAGCGGCGGCGCCTTTTCGGCGACGGCTTCGAGCCAGCCGGGGAGATCCAGATCGGATACGTCGATATCTTCGGCGGCGTGGGGCACCAGCGGTCCCGAGCCGATGACCTTGGGATCGTCTCCAGGCACGTCCGAGATCATCAAGCACAAGGCGGGGCGGCCTTTCAGCGCGTCCGCCAGGCGACCCCCTTTGATACGGGAAACGCGCTTGCGCACCCGATTCATGGCACCGATAGGCAATCCCGATGCCAGCAGCCAGTCGTTGATGCGGGCAAGGCTGTCTTCCCCCACCCCTTCGGGCAGCACCTCCGTCAGACTCGACGCACCACCGGAAACCAGCAGCAGCAGTCCCGCGTCCGGCGGCGCCGCGCGCACGAACTCATAGAGCGCCGCGCCCGCCGCCAGGGAATGCTCGTCCGGTACCGGATGGGACGACTCCATGAGGCGTACGGGGTGATCTGTTCGAAACAGCGGCTCGCTGTATCCGCGCTTGGTGATCACCAGCGCAGACGCTACCCGGTCTCCGAGCACATCCAGGGCGCCGGCGGCCATGTGCACGGAAGCCTTGCCCACCGCCGCTACGTGGGTGACGAAGCTCGCGTCGTTGGCGCTTAAATAACGCGCCACGCATTCTCGCCCGCCGACCACCTGGATGGCCGCCTGATAGGCCGCGAGCAGCAGCTTTCTTTCCGCCTGAAAGGACAAGCGCGGATTCCGCAGCGCCGTGTGAATCAGCGCGCGGCCGGAGATCAGCCCGGAGCAGCGCGGGCGGCGCGCGGGACGGAAATTGCGTTGAGCCCGCGGGCGAGATCCGCCTTGATGTCATCCACGTCCTCCAGTCCCACCGCGACGCGAATCAGCGAATCGCGGATTCCGGCCGCATCGCGCTGATCCTGAGTCAGGCGTCCGTGGGTGGTGGAGGCGGGGTGGGTGATGGTGGTCTTGGCGTCGCCTAAGTTCGCCGTGATGGAAAGAAACCGGGTCGAATCGACCACCTGCCAGGCTTCGGGTCGATCTCCCGCGATTTCGAATGCCACGATGCCACCGTAGGCCGACTGCTGCTTCGACGCTAGCGCGTGCTGCGGATGCGACTTCAAGCCAGGGTAATAAACCCTCTCCACGGCGGGATGCACCTCCAGCCAGCGCGCCAGCTCGAGCGCCGACTCGCTGCAGGCGCGCATCCGCACCCTGAGGCTTTCCAGTCCTTTGAGAAATACCCAGGCGTTGAACGGGCTCATGGACGGACCCGCGGTTCGCAAGAATCCGAACAGCTCCTTGTACAGCTCCTCGTCGCGCACCACCACGGCCCCGCCGACGCAGCGGCCGTGGCCGTCGATGTACTTCGTGGCGGAGTGGATCACGACGTCGGCATCAAATTCGAAAGGCCGCTGCAACACCGGCGTGCATAGGCAGTTGTCGACCACGAACAGCGCATCGTTCACGCGGGCGAGCGCGGCCAGCGCGGTCAAATCCGCAACTTCTCCCAGCGGATTCGTGGGGCTCTCGATAAAAAGCATTTTCGTTTCCGGGCGAATACTGGTCTTCCACGCCTCCACGTCGCTTACGGAAACGAAAGTAAAACTGATGCCGAACTTGGAGAGGATATTGGCGAAAAGCGAAACCGTGGCGCCAAAAAGATCGTGCGCCGCAACCACGTGGTCTCCAAACTTCAGCAGCGAAAGACAGGTCGCCAGGATCGCGGACATGCCCGACGCCGTCGCAACGCAGTGGGTTCCCCCCTCCAGCGAGGCGAGTCGCTCCTCGAACGTTCTCACCGTCGGGTTGGTGAACCTTGAGTAGACGTTGCCCGCCTCCTGCTCAGAAAACCGCGCCGCCGCCTGGGCCGCGCTGTCGAAGACGAAGCTGGAGGTGACGAAAATAGGATCGTTGTGCTCCTGCTCGGGCGTCCGAATCTGGCCCGCGCGCACGGCGCGGGTGTCGAACTGG
>JBFIYQ010000300.1:0-3498 GCA_041605275.1 Gammaproteobacteria bacterium | reverse complement strand
GTTGGAAAAATTCTTCGCCGGGAACTTCGCGAGCAGTACGGCTCGCCGGGAAGCTGAATCACTTTCCGTCAACGCATAACCGCGGGGCGACGGTGACGCCGAGCACGTGGTCGCGGTTTCCCGATCCGCCGCGGCCCGAAAAACCGGGCGTCCTCTAACCAAAGGAAACGCTGATGCACGTGGTATGTCTCGACCTTGAGGGCGTCCTGGTCCCCGAGATCTGGATTGGCCTTGCCGAGAAGACCGGTATTGAAAGCCTGCGCGCCACCACGCGGGATATTCCGGACTATGACCAGCTGATGCGCCAGCGAATTCAGGAGCTCGACAGACGCAACATGGGATTTGCGGATTTGAAAGGCGTGGCGGAATCCCTCGAGCCCATGGAAGGCGCGCGGGAGTTTCTCGACTGGCTGAGAGACCGGTTCCAGGTGATCATTCTCTCCGATACCTTCTACGAGCTTGCCGGCGCGCTGATGCAAAAGCTGGGGTGGCCGACGCTCTTCTGTAACAAGCTGGAAATTGACGCCAACGGCCGGATCTCGGGCTATCGGCTGCGTCAGGCGCATCCCAAGCGGGAAGCGGTCAAAGCGCTGAAGTCGCTGAACTATCGTGTGCTGGCCGCCGGCGATTCCTACAACGACTTGAGCATGCTCGCCGAGGCCGACGCCGGGATTCTCTTTCGGCCCCCGGAGAATGTCATTAGAGATGCCCCGGAGTACCCTGTCACGCAAGACTACCCCGGCCTGTCTGAGGCGCTGATTGCCGCCAGCGAGAAGATTTGAGCAAAGGTGCCCGCAGCGGCGGGTAGCCGGATTCCCGCCTCGAGGCGCCCGCGAATGAAAGGCGAGCCCAGCGCGCTGTTCGTTCCCGCAGACGCGGTGCTGCTGGTGCACGTCGCCTTCGTCGCTTTCGTGGTGCTGGGGCAGCTCTACGTGATGCTCGGCTGGGCGCTTTCCTGGCGCACGGCCAGAAACCGCCTGTTTCGTCATCTCCATCTGGCCGCCATCGGCGTGGTGGTGCTTCAGGCCTGGTTGGGGCTGGTTTGTCCTCTGACACTGCTCGAGCTGCATTTGCGCGGTGGGGACGCCGGCTGGTCGGAGGGGCAGAGCTTCATCGGCTACTGGCTTTCGAGACTGCTTTACTACCAGGCGCCTGCCTGGGTGTTCACCACGGTGTACACCCTTTTCGGCCTGGTGGTCTTGAGTTGCTATCTCGGCTATCCGCCGAGGCGGCGGAAGTGACGCCGCGGGCACGGCGGCGAATCCATCGGCGAAGGACCCGGGAGAGAAAGCGTGAACGAGCGCGCGTCGGTAGTGGATCTGGCGTCAGAGGTGCGTTTGCGGGTGGCCGTCGTTTCCGACACCCACGGATTTCTCGACCCAAGAATCGCTGAGGCCGTGGCGGGGCACGATTGCGCCGTGCACGCGGGAGACGTAGGCAGCGCCGGGGTGCTCGAGGCGCTTCGCCCCCAGCGCAAGCTGGTCTACGCAGTCAGGGGAAACAACGACCTGGCGGAAAAGTGGGACGAAAACGAGCGCTTGGTGCTGAATTCCCTCGCCGAGAAGATTTTGCTCGCGCTCCCCGGAGGCATCCTCGCCGTGGTTCACGGGGATCGAGCCGGCCGGCCGTCGGATCGGGCTCGAAGGCTCCGCGCTGAGTTTCCGGAAGCCAAGGCGGTGGTTTTCGGGCACTCCCATCACCGCTGCGTGGACAAAAGCACGCGCCCCTGGATTCTCAATCCGGGCGCGGCCGGAAAAGCGAGGGCGTACGGCGGGCCGGGACTGCTCTCGCTCACCGTCAGCAGACCACGCTGGCTCGTTCGCGAGGTCGTTTTCACGCCGCCTTGAGGTCGGTATCGATTCCCGCGCCGTCGTCAGCGCGGATCAGGTCAATAAAGGCAATTGGGCGCGGCAAAATGGACGCCGCTGCCATCAGCGCCTATCATTCTTTAAAACTCCCAAAATCAGCAGTAAAGGCGCTTTTTTGTTCTCGGGACGAATTCCGCGAGCGCAGTTTGAACCGAAGTCCGACGACCCCTCGCCGGCCCACAGACCCGATACGTATCTTTCCTTCCACGCCGTTACCGCGGCGCTGACGCCGCCGAGGCGAGCAGCTCACTTCCCGCATCGATGCCGGGCGGCGCCGTGAGCGAGGTTGTCCCGTTCACCACCGACATGGCCGTGGTGCTGGCGATTCTCGCGTTCGCCATGTACCTGTTTATTTTCGAGGTGGTGCGCGTTGACGTGGCCGCCATCGTGACCCTGGTGCTGGTGGGGATCTCGGGCCTGATTCCGGCGGTGCATATTTTCGACGGCTTCTCCTCGAACGCGGTCATTTCCATCATCGCGCTGATGATCATGGGCGCGGGGCTCGACCGCACCGGCATCATGAACTCGCTGGCGCACTACATCCTCAAGATCGGTGGCAGCACCGAGCGGCGCGTGGTGCCCATCGTCTCGGGCACCGTCGGGGTGATCTCGAGCTTCATGCAGAACATCGGCGCCGCGGCGTTGTTTCTTCCGGTGGTCAGCCGGATCTCCACCCGTACCGGCATCCCTCTTTCGCGGCTGCTGATGCCCATGGGCTTTTGCGCCATTCTCGGCGGCACCATGACCATGGTGGGCTCCAGCCCCCTGATCCTGCTCAACGATCTGATCATCAACTCCAACCGCACCCTGCCGCCCGGGGTCACCCCGATGGAGCAGTTTCACCTGTTTGCGGTGCTGCCGGTGGGGCTGGTGCTGCTGGCAGCGGGAATTGGGTACTTCATGCTGATCGGCAGACGCGTGCTGCCGACGCTGCGGGGTGGCGCCGCGGACCCGGGGCGGACACGGCGATATTTCGAAAGCACCTACGGCATCAAGGGCGACATTTACGAAGCTCACGTGCCCCTGGACAGCCCGCTGGCCGGCATGACCATCGGTGAGGCCGAAATGCTTCCCGACGCGCCCTTCTTTCTTGGACTCAAAAGCGGCGACGAGCTGCGCATCGAGCCGTCCGTGGATCAGATGATCTGGGTGGGCTCGGTGTTCGCGCTGATGGGCACCGAGCAGCAGGTCAAGGACTTCCGCAGGCGCATGAAAATTACCCTCAAGAACGACATCGAGACCTTCGTCGAGGTGTTGAATCCCGCGCGTTCGGGCATCGCCGAGGTCGTCATTCCGCCTTCGTCCAATGTCATCGGGCAAACCGTCATCGACATCGGCATGCGCAAACGCTACCGCGTCAACGTTCTGGCGGTGTACCGGGAAGAAAAAGTCATTCGTAAAGACCAGCTTCGCACGCTGCGTTTTCGAAGCGGAGATACCCTTGTGGTGCACAGCCGCTGGGACGATCTCCACATGCTGTCGCTCAACCCCAACTTCGTCGTAGTGACGGACTTTCCGAGAGAAGTGACGAGGCCGCACAAGGTGGTGCCGGCGCTTGGATTCTTTGCCCTGGCCATCGCGCTGGTGCTCTTCAGCGATCTGAGACTGTCGCTCGCGCTGCTGGTGGGCG
>JBFIYQ010000299.1:0-3500 GCA_041605275.1 Gammaproteobacteria bacterium | reverse complement strand
TCTTCCGGGCTGTCGGTTTCCCCGATGGCTTCGATGGAAATGGCTTCCGCCAGCAACCGCTTGTCCGGCATGAGAAACCCGTAGCGGTCCCGGTAGGCGTTTTCGAAGGCCTCGACGATATCGCTTCGGCTGCCGAAGGGCACCACCAGCGCCGAGTCCGTGCCCTCGTAGCGGATGTGAATCCGCTTGACCACGCGCATGTGATCGTCGGCGATTCCCTGGGCGTGGATCTCGGCTCCCACCTCGTCGCCCAGCTTGGCGTAGCGCGCCTCAAGTCCCGAGACCAGGGAGTCGTCCAGCGGCGACTCCACCGCCTGCTCGCGCATGGCGCGAATGTCGGCGAGTCCCATTCCGTAGGCCGAGAGCACGCCGGCGTAGGGATGGATAAAGATGTTCTTCATCCCCAGGGCGTCGGCCACCAGGCACGCATGCTGCCCGCCGGCGCCGCCGAAGCAGCAGAGCGTGTAGCCGGTCACGTCATAGCCGCGCTGCACCGAGATCTTCTTGATCGCGTTGGCCATGTTCTCCACCGCGATCTTTAGGAATCCGTCCGCAACCTGCTCGGGCGTGCGCGTTTCTCCGCTGGCCGCGTTTACCTTGTTGGTGAGCGCATCGAACTTCTCCCACACCACCGACACGTCGATGGGCTGATCCGCGCTCGGACCGAATACCGCGGGGAAGTGATCGGCGTTGATCTTACCGAGCAGCACATTGCAGTCGGTCACCGTCAGCGGTCCGCCGCGGCGGTAGCAGGCCGGGCCCGGATTGGCGCCCGCCGAGTCGGGCCCGACGCGGAACCGGAGACCGTCGAAGTGCAGGATCGATCCGCCGCCCGCGGCCACCGTGTGGATACGCATGATGGGCACGCGCATGCGCACCCCGGCCACCAGAGTATCGAAAGCGCGTTCGTACTCACCGGCGTAGTGAGACACATCGGTGGAGGTCCCGCCCATGTCGAAGGCGATGATCTTCTCGAACCCCGCCATCTCGCTGGTGCGCACCGCGCCGACGATACCGCCGGCGGGGCCCGAGAGAATGCTGTCCTTGCCCTGAAACAGCTTCGCGTCGGTCAAACCGCCGTTGGACTGCATGAACATGATGCGCGCGCCGTCGAGCTCGCTCGCCACCTGGTCAACGTAGCGGCGAAGAATAGGAGACAGATAGGCGTCCACCACCGTGGTGTCGCCGCGGCTGACCAGCTTCATCAACGGACTCACCTGATGAGAGATGGAAACCTGGGTGAATCCCAGGCGCTCGGCAATCTGCGCAGCCTCGCGCTCGTGCTTCGGATAGCGATAGCCGTGCATGAAGACGATGGCGACGGACCGTATGTCTTCCTCGAAGGCGGACTCCAGCTCCCGTCGGGCGCCGGCTCGATCCATTGGCTCGAGCTCCTCGCCTTCGGCGCTGTAGCGCTCGTTCACTTCTACGACTCGCTCGTAAAGGGTTTCCGGGAGCTGTATTTGTTTCGCGAACAGGTCCGGACGGGTCTGGTACCCGATACGCAGGGCATCGCGGAAGCCGCGCGTGGTCAACAGCAGGGTGCGGTCCCCCTTGCGTTCGAGCAGGGCGTTTGTGGCCACCGTGGTGCCCATCTTCACCGCTTCGATGATATCGGCGCTGACTCTCTGGTCCCGGGGTATTCCGAGGACGTCGCGAATACCTTGAACGGCAGCGTCGCGGTACTGCTCGGGATTGTCGGAAAGCAGCTTGTGGGTGAGCAGCGCGCCGTCGGGTTTGCGGGCGACCACGTCGGTAAAGGTTCCGCCGCGGTCAATCCAGAACTGCCACTGTCCGTCAGCGCCCACGCCCATGGGGAACCTCTGTGATGGCCAAGAAGAATCTTACGCAGCTGCTTGAAACGTTTGATCTTCGTCCTAGGTGTCTCATCCGTTGGAATATATTCACTCCGCCCCGGATTTGGAAATCCACTGCGCGATTTGATATACCCTTCGCCTGGCGCCTGAAACAACCACCACCTCAAGGAGACCTATCCATGACCAAGGCAATTCGAATACACCAGACCGGCGGGCCGGAGGTGCTCAAGTGGGAAGACGTGGAGGTGGGTGATCCCGGCGAAGGTGAAATTCGGGTGCGCCACACCGCCATCGGGCTCAATTACATCGACGTGTATTTCCGTACCGGCCTGTATCCGGGACCGGACCTGCCCTTCAGCATAGGTCTGGAAGCCGCCGGCGTGGTGGAGGCGGTGGGGAAGGGTGTCGCAGACCTGTCGGAAGGCGATCGCGTGGCCTACGCCGCGCCGCCCATCGGGGCTTACGCCGAGGCGCGGGTGATGCCGGCGCGAAAGGCGGTGAAGATCCCCGACGGTATCGAGGACCGGCAGGCGGCGGCGATGATGCTCCAGGGCATGACCAGCGAATACCTGCTGCGTCGCTGCTACGCGGTGAAAAAAGGCCAGACCATTCTTTTCCATGCGGCAGCCGGCGGGGTCGGCTTGATCGCCTGTCAGTGGGCCAAGCACCTGGGCGCGACGGTCATCGGCACCGTCGGCAGCAAGCAGAAAGCCGAGCTAGCCAAGGCCCACGGCTGCGATCACACCATCCTGTACAACGAAGAGAACTTCGTCGAGCGTGTGAAGGAGCTCACGGACGGCAAAGGGGTGCCGGTGGTTTACGATGGCGTCGGCAAATTCACCTTCATGGGCTCGCTAGACTGCCTGCAGCCTCGCGGCATGCTGGTGAGCTACGGCCAGGCGTCGGGATCCGTGGAGCCGCTCAATATCGGTATCTTGAGCCAGAAGGGCTCGCTTTACCTGACCCGGCCGACTCTGATGACCTACACCGCGTCCCGGGAAGATACGCTGGAATCTTCAGGCGCTCTTTTCGACGTGGTGAAAAAAGGCGCGGTAAAGATCGAAATCAACCAGACCTTTGCTTTAAAAGATGCCGCTGACGCCCACCGGGCGCTGGAGGGACGCAGGACAACGGGATCAACGGTGCTCATTCCCTAGTACCATGTAACACGTGACATGTGACATGTTAAGTGTCACTTGTCACCTGTTACATTACTCCGGCAGCCAGCCGAACTCCTCCACGCTGCGGAAAAGATCGGTGTCGCTGACGATGCCGATGGGCACGTCGTTTTGTGCTACTACCACGCGGCGGATGTTTGCCTCAATCATCTGAGACGAGCAGTCGTACAGCGACATGTCCACGGGCACGGTGACCAGCGGCATGGTGGCAATCTCCTCGACATTGACCTTTGCAGGCGATCGATTGGCGTGGACGATTCTCGACACCACGTCGCGCTGGGTCATGATGCCCCAAACGCCGTTCTCCGCCGGCTCGATGAGCACGCTACTGACGCCGTGCTCGCGCATCAGATGCATGGCGTCGCTGACTTTCGTGCCCGACTTCACCGTGACCGGCATGCGGGTCATGATGTCGCCCACGGTGGTGGGCGTGCGGCCCGATTCTTCCATCTCTTCGAACGGCCGCTCGACGCGGCGCGCCTCGCGCGCCCGCCGATCCGCCTCG
>JBFIYQ010000298.1:0-3503 GCA_041605275.1 Gammaproteobacteria bacterium | reverse complement strand
TCGTAGGTTCCGAAGATGAAGATCTGGAATTCGTCCTCCTGACTTTCCTCCCGCGCCTGGTCGAAGGCTGAGAACGCCTCCAGCAGCCGCACCCGGTGATGAAGCAGCTCCTTCATCGTATGCTTGATTTTTCCTGTCTGGCGCAGGAACTGATAGACGACCTCGATTCCGGCGTGCTCATCGCGGCTCAAATGATCCGCCGGCCCAATATACAGATTCGCGTCCATGTCGAGGACGTAAGGCGTTTCGTTGAAGCGTCCCTCGAACGTCCGGTCGACGAACGAAAGGTTGCCGAGCAGCTTTTTGAATTGCCTTGATTTCAACGACGGAATCCCCACTGGTCGTTATAAAACCTAGCCCCCGCGCCTTGACGATTCAAGCCGGGGCGGTGCGGGAAGGCGTGCGCCGCTAGATCTTGAATGCCGCAATGTCCTGCCCGGAAATTGGAACTTTCGGGACCGCCCCGGGGGCGCAAAATCCGCTGAAATTCGGCTCAAACCATCGCTGCCGCATGCCTCGCCCCGGTTTTGCTTTCTTGGCCCTTTAATGCACAATAACCGGCGTTCGTCGGTGTACTAAGCTAATAAAAAACGAAATGCCAAAGGAAAGCCGTTGGAAACGAATGTGACACCGTTAATTCTGCGGCTGGACGTCACGGGTCAACCACTTCGTTGGATTCCCTGGCGGGTCGCAGTCGTGCTCGACACGCGTTCGATGATTGCGTGGAACGCGGGCGATCACATGTTCACTTTTCGCGGCGGATTCAACCGTATCAGCGGCGAGCAATCCATCGTCACCATCAGCTCCATTATCGCGGTTAAAGGCAAGCTCAAGAATCCGCGTGGTAACCGCCTGGTGCCGCCGTTGTCCAACGGCGAGCTTTTCTTGAGAGACGGACAGATATGCATGTACTGCGGACGACAGTACGCCGAGCATATGCTGACCCGCGATCACGTGCGGCCTTTGTCCCAGGGAGGCAAGGATTCCTGGAGCAACGTGGTCACCGCCTGCAAGCCCTGCAACCACGCCAAGGGCGCGCGCACACCGGAGCAGGCGGGTATGAGCCTGCTGGCGGTGCCCTTCATACCGAATCGCGCGGAATACCTGGTGCTTTCCAATCGGCGGATTCTCGCCGACCAGATGGAATTTCTGAAAAAGCGCTTCAGGAACGGCAGCCGGCTGTCCTTAAGCGGCTGATCCCGACACCGCTCGAAGCTAAATCAAACAGCGTGCCTGATTAAGACTGTGCGGGTAAAGGCTTTATAAGCGGAGCTTACCCGCCGGAATAAACAATCATTTTGGGCCCGTTTCTAACGCCGTATCGCCAAGCGCGGCGACTGAAATCAGTTCTAGAGACGGCCCTGCAGATTCTCCTCGTTTATCGCTACGTCCGCCTTGTCCCTCAGGGCCCGCGAATACTGATCCAGCGCGGCTGATCCGAAGGCGGCGGCCATCGAGCGCCGAAGATCCTCGGGCGCGTCGCCCTCGCCATCGACCGACCCCGACGTCACCGATTCAAGCGCCACAATCTGGAAGCCGCCGTCAGGCAACGCGCGTCCGGCGTAGGTGCGCGCCTGCTGCTGGGGCTTGGGCATGCGGAACACCAGCGCGCGCAGACCCGGATCGGCCTGTCCTGACTGGCGCGACAGACTGGCGGTCTCGCTCCACTGCGTCTCCGCTGACGCCGCCGCCTGCTCAGGCGACTCACCGTTTCTGAGCTTCTCCAGCAGCGCTCGGCCAATCTCCCGGGCCTTTTCGCGGGCGCTGCGAAGCTTCAACTCCCCGACAATCTGATCCCTGACCGCGTCCAGAGGAAGTGGTGCCGCCGGCTCGTGTCTGTTCACCCTGAGCGAAACTACCACGCCGTTATCGAGTTCCAAAATTTCGCTGTTATTGCCTCCCTCGCGCACGTCCTCGCTGAAAGCGGCCAAAACCACCTCGCGATTCGAGGCGATTCCTTCCGCCGCGCCATTGCGGTCGAAAAGCGGTGAAGTTTTGATCTCCAGCCCGAGCGTTTCCGCGGCGACATCCAGCGATTCCGGGTGCTCGAAGGTAAGCGTCGCCAGGCGCTCCACCTGCTCGGAAAACACCAGATCCGCCTGCTCGTTCTGAAATTCGGTCTTGAGCTGAGTCCTGACCTCTTCGAAACTTCGCGTTTGACCCCCGCGAATGTCACTGACCTTGATCAGATGCAAGCCGAAATCGGAGCGCACCGGCGCGCTGACCTCGCCCGCCTCGAGGGAGAACGCCGCCGCATCGAAGGCCGGATCCATGATGTCGCGGGAAATGAAGCCCAGGTCGCCGCCGTTCTGAGCCGTTCCCGGGTCCTCCGAGTGCGCCTTGGCCAGGTATTCGAAAGAAGCGCCAGACTCGATCTGCCGCCTTATGTCGAGCAGCTTATTGCGCGCTTCGTCAACTGCGGCGTCGTCCGCATCGGACGCCACGCTGAGGAGGATGTGACTCACCTTGCGTTGCTCGGGGGTGCTGTAGTTGGCCTTCCGCGCCTCGTACAATCTTTTGAGCTCACTTTCATCCACCGGGATCTCCGCCGCAATTCGAGGCCTTGAGATCTCCAGATGCTCGATAGACACCTGCTCCGGCCTGACGTATCGGGCCTTGTTCTCCTCGTAGTGGCGCGCAACGGCCTCGTCGGAGACCGGAACGTCCATGAAGCGTGAAACCGGCACCTCGAGCGTTCTGAAGCTTCTATTCTGCCCTTGAAGCGAACGCATGCGGGCGAGTTCCGCGTCGGTCACAAAGGCCGAGCTCATGAGGCCGTTGCTAACCTGCCCGGAAATCAGGCCCTGGCGCATCATCTGCTCGAAGCCGCCGGGGGAGTAGCCCTGCTGGCGGAGGAAGTTCTGGTAGCGCTCCGGGGAAAATTTGCCGTCGCTGCGAAAGATTTGCTGGGACTGAATCTCGGTCGCGAGCTGGGCGTCGCCCACCCGCATTCCCGATTCCGCGGCCGCCTGCAGCAACAACTGCTCGCCAATCAGCCGATCCAGCGTCTGCTGGCGCACCAGAACCTCGTCGACGGAGGCGGCCAGCTCCGGGCCGAGCATCTGCCGTAGCCTTGAGCGCTGATTCTGGACCGCCTGCTGAAACTCCCGCAGCTCGATTTCGGTGCCGTTTACCTTGGCCACCGAAAGATCGGAAACGGGCGTGAAATACTGATTGATACCCCAAAGCGCGAAGGGAACGCTGATGAGGATCACAATTCCCCAGGCGACCCATCCGGTCGCCCGTTTTCTAATGAACTCGAGCATGCTGGATTCGACTATTCGGCTACCGAGTGGTTCGAAACACTCCCCGGAAAGCGCGATGGGCGCGACCGCATGCGGTGGCGCCCATCTTCACAACTGTTGGCGGAGTGGACGGGACTTGAACCCGCGACCTCCGGCGTGACAGGCCGGCATTCTAACCAACTGAACTACCACTCCGTGGTTTGGTGGGTGCTGAGGGGTTCGAACCCCCGACCTTCGCCTTGTAAGGGCGACGCTCTC
>JBFIYQ010000297.1:0-3511 GCA_041605275.1 Gammaproteobacteria bacterium | reverse complement strand
GATTCGGGTCCCATGCGGGTGAAGCATTTCGTCGCCAGCACGAATTGGTGACGCCGGCCTTTGAGCCATTTGCCGATAATGGTTTCCGTCGCGCCCACGGTATCGAGGTCGCCGCCCAAAGGATAGCCATCTGCGGTGTCGATAAAGTTGACCCCGCCGGACGCGGCGCGATCGAGGATCTCGAACGCGGTCTTTTCGTCACACTGAAGTCCGAAGGTCATGGTGCCGAGACAGGCCCGCGAAATCTTGAGCCCCGTTTTACCCAGCCGCACGTGTTCCATGGCTCACACTCCTTGCTTCTTTATTCATTTATATTCTCAACTGGCAGTTCCGCATTGCGGCACTGCTCGCGGTCTTTGACATCGAGGCGGGGCGCATATTCAGTCGAAGGGATGACGCAGGACGACGATATCGTCTCTCTCGGCCCCCGTGGAGACCATGTGAACCGGGGTCTGGGCGAGGGCCTCCACCCGCTCCAGGTAACTCCGCGCCTTGGTCGGCAGGTCTTCAAGCTTGCGCACGCCCACCGTAGAGCTCATCCAGCCCGGAAGCTCCTCGAACACGGGCTCGCATCGGGCCAGCGTCGCCGCGCCGCTCGGAGGCGCGTCCAACTCTTTGCCGTCCAAACGATAGCCGATGCAGAGCTTGATTCTTTCCACTTTGTCCAGAACGTCGAGCTTGGTGATACAAAGGCCGGTGACACCGTTCAGCCAGATGGCGCGTTTGAGCGCTACCGCATCCAGCCAGCCGCAGCGTCGGGGACGTCCGGTGGTGGCGCCGAACTCGTTGCCCTCACTGGCGAGATGCTGGCCGACACCGTCACTGAGCTCGGTGGGGAAAGGTCCGGCGCCGACCCGGGTGGCGTAGGCCTTGGCGATCCCGAGCACGTAGTCGATGGCGGAGGGAGAGATACCGCTGCCTGTGCAGGCACCGCCCGCGGTGGTGTTTGACGACGTCACATAAGGGTAGGTGCCCTGATCGATGTCGAGCAGCGCGCCCTGAGCGCCCTCAAAAAGGAGTGGCACGCTCTGTTCTCTCAGCGCGTGCAGTCTCGCTGGAACGTCGTCGACCATCGGGCGGATCTGCTCCGCGGCGTCGAGCGCGCCGTCGATGACGGTTTCCACATCCAGGGTCTCGCTGGCGTAATAGTTTTTGAGCGTGAAGTTGTGAAAGTCGAGTGCGGTTTCGACTTTCGCGCGAAGCTCGCTTTCGTCCAGCAGGTCACCGACCCGAACCGCGCGGCGCCCGACCTTGTCCTCGTAAGCCGGACCAATGCCGCGTCCCGTGGTGCCGATGGCGTTTCTACCGCTCTTTTTTTCCCGCGCTTTGTCCAGCGCCACGTGGTAGGGAAGGATGAGTGGACAGGCATCGCTGATAAATAGCCTTTGTCGAAGCTCGACGCCGGCGGATTCAAGCTTGGATATTTCGTCCAGCAATGCAGACGGCGACAGCACCACGCCGTTGCCGATGACGCAGGCTACGCCGTCGCGCATGGCGCCCGAAGGCACCAGGTGCAGCACGGTTTTGCGCTCTCCGATGACCAGGGTGTGACCGGCGTTATGACCGCCCTGGAATCTGATCACCGCGCCGGCGCGATCGGTGAGGAGATCCACCACCTTGCCCTTGCCTTCGTCACCCCACTGGGTTCCGACGATGACTACCGTTCGGCCCATTTTTCAGTCCCGCAGCCTCACTTTTCCAATTCAGTCAGGTGAAAACGACCTTTACGCTCGACAATACGGCGCGTGCAGCCAAGGCTGCGGGCGTCGACTTCCTGTCCCGGCAGCGCATAGACCACCCGCTCGCCGGCGTCCCGAAGCTCGCGCACCAGCGCCTGAAGCTCCGGCGCCGCCGACCAGGGAGCGAGAATTTCGTGCCGATCCGCACCTTCGTCCGCGGGTGCTCGTACGCGCATCAGCGCTTTCAAGTCCGCGCTGAAGCCGGTTGCCGGTCGCGCGCGGCCGAAATCGCGGCCGATGTTGTCGTAGCGCCCGCCCCGGGCGACTTCCTGCCCGCTGCCAGGAACGAAGGCCGCAAACACCACGCCGGTGTGGTAGTGATAACCCCTGAGCTCCGCCAGGTCGAAGTGAAGCGGCACATCTGCGAAGCGCTCGCGCAACGCGTCCGCCAGCTCGCGCAGTGAATCCAGCGCCGCGCGCACTTCAGAGCTTGCTTTGGCCAGACGCTTGGCCGCCACGGAGAGGATGTCCTCACCCCCGTTTAAGCCAGCGAGATCGCGGATCATTGTGCTTACGGGTTTCTTCAGCGGGTCGAGCAGCGCGTCGATTTCGGATACCGCCTTGCGCTGCAGTGCGTCGTACAGCACCGCCTCGTCCTGGTCACTGAGCTTTGCCTGTCGCGCAAGCCCGCGGAAGATGCCCACGTGTCCAAGATCCAGGTGCACGTCCCCCACTCCGGCCCGACAAAGCGTCTCCAGCATCAGACACAGTATTTCGCAGTCGCTTTCAATTCCGCCGTGACCGTAGAGCTCGGCGCCGAGCTGTATCGGACTCCGCGAGCGCGCTATGCCGTCCGGCAGCGAGTAAAGCACGGTACCCAGATAGCAAAGCCTGACCGGCTGATCGCTTCTCAAATGGCGCGCTTCGATCCGCGCCACCTGCGGCGTCATATCTGCGCGCACTCCCATCAGCCTCCCGGTCAGCTGATCGGTGAGCTTGAACGTCTTCAACTCCAGGTCCCGACCGGTGCCTGTAAGCAGGGATTCGAGATATTCGATGAACGGCGGGATCACCAGGCGATAGCCCCAGCTCGAGAAAAGATCCAGAAGCTCACGCCGAAGGCGTTCTATTTGCTCCGCCTCCGCCGGCAGGATCTCTTCGATCCCGGCGGGCAGCAGCCAGCGTTCCGCGCCGAAACCAAGTCCACTGATCGATCGTTCAGGCATCGCTTAGACCCAGAATCTGGCGCTATCTGACGGCGTAAAGAAGCAGACAGCCGAGCAGCATGGACGTGAGACCCCCGAAGCGAAGCACGCCGTCGCTCAGCTGCGATACCGTAAGCAGCGCTCTGCGCAATCCCGCCGGATTCAAAAAAGGCAGTACGCCCTCAATTATCAGAAGCAGGGCGACCGCCATAAGTAGATTCTGAAAAGACATTTTCGGGCTTCTCCGCGCTCGTCAGGGCATCTCAACATGTACCGCCCCACAAAAAAGGGGTGACAAGAGCACCCCTTTTCGCCGCCCGGCAGACCGTCAGCGCTTGCCCTGGGCGTCCTTGAAGTACCGGAAAAACTGCGAGTTCGGCTCCAACAGCAGAATATCCGAAGAATTATTAAATGTGTTCTTGTACGAATTCAGGCTGCGGTAGAGGGCGTAGAATTCCGCATCCTTGCTGAAGGCATTGGCAAACACCTCCGTTGCCCGGCCGTCGCCGTCACCGCGGATTTTCTGCGCGTCGCGCTCGGATTCAGCCAGACTGACCTCGCGCTGCTTGTCGGCATCGGCGCGGATCCGCCGGCCGCGCTCTTCACCCTCGGAGCGGAATCGCTTCG
>JBFIYQ010000296.1:0-3517 GCA_041605275.1 Gammaproteobacteria bacterium | reverse complement strand
GAGAGTCCAAGCATGGTTGAGGTCCAGAGAAAGTCGCGGCGGGAAATCTTCCCCTTTCGCAAATCATCCTCCAGCTCCGGGATGTACGGGTGGGGAGATTTCTTTCGTTCCCCCGTACAGATGTAGGGGAATTTTCGGTCTTTCTTCGCCATGATGAGACGTCCTCCGTTATCTCGTTTTTTGGTGCGGAATTCGGACGCGGACGCCGCGCGAGGGGGGGTGGGCGCGGCCGAATTCTGATTGTCGGGGATAGTGCTTACTTGTCGGCAGCTGGCACCTTAGCCCATTGCTCTAGCCACTGCAATCAGGCCATTTGGGGGCGTCGCAGGGGCGAAACTCGTGGTCGTAATCGCGAAGTTTTGCTGCCCCGGGACCGCCCGCAACTCGCTGGATCGAGGCTTGGCTTTCGCATCGGCGGTTGAAATGAACGAAACCTTTCGGCGTTCAGGGTTCGCCGCTAGCATACGCTCATCTCAGCCATGAGACGGTGCGGCGATGAACCGAAGAACCGGAGGCCGGCGCGCCGGCCGCAAGACCTCAGGCCGCGGCGGGATCTCGCAGCGGCCCTGGGCGCGGCTTCGCAACCCCTATTCTCCCATCGAGGTCTTAAGCGCCGACGAGATCGAAAAGATCCATGTGGCTTCGCTGGAAATCCTCGAGGACATCGGCATCGCCTTCCTGCTGCCGGAGGCGCTGGACATTTTGCGGCGGGCCGGCGCCGACGTTGACCATGGATCGCAGATGGTTCGCTTCGATCGCGCCTTGGTGGAGGAAAGTCTTTCCCGCGCGCCGTCCGAGTACACGCTGCACACCCGCAACCCCGGGCACGATCTGGTCTTCGGCGGAAACCACATCAACTTCGCCACCGTCGGCAGCGCGCCGAATGTTTCCGATCTGGAACGCGGCCGCCGGCCCGGTAACTTCGCCGACTACGTGGATCTGGTGAAGCTGGCCCAGTGCCTGAACGTGGTTCATTTCTGCGGCGGCTACCCGGTGGAGCCGGTGGACCTGCCGCCGGAAACCCGGCACCTGGACGCGCTGCACGCTTTCATTACTCTCACCGATAAAGCGTTCCACGCCTATTCCCTCGGACGCACCCGCATACTCGACGGTCTCGAGATGGCGCGCATCGCCCGCGGAATAACTAAGGAACAGCTCTTGCAGCAGCCGAGTCTTTTCACCATAGTCAATTCCAGCTCGCCGCTCCGCATCGACGGTCCCATGCTCGAAGGCGTGATCGAGATGGCGCGTCACAATCAAATCGTTGTGATTACGCCGTTCACGCTGTCCGGCGCCATGGCGCCCGCCACCATTGCCGGCGCGCTGGCGCTTCAGAACGCCGAAGCGCTCGCCGGAATCGCCTTTGCCCAAATCGTGAATCCCGGAGCGCCATGCATGTACGGCGGCTTTACCTCCAACGTGGACATGAAGACCGGGGCTCCGGCATTCGGTACGCCCGAGTATACGCGGGCCGCGCTTGCCAGCGGCCAGCTGGCGCGCCGCTACGGGCTGCCTTACCGATCCTCCAACGCCAACGCCGCCAACGTGGTGGACGCCCAGGCGGCCTACGAGTCCGAAATGTCGCTATGGGGTTCGGTGATGGGCCACGCCAACATGGTGATGCACGGCGCCGGGTGGATGGAGGGCGGGCTGTGCGCCTCCTTCGAAAAGATGGTGCTGGACGCGGAGCTTTTGCAGATGATGGCGGAGTTCTTGAAACCCATCGACGTCAATGACGAGACGCTGGGGCTCGACGCCATTCGCGAGGTGGGTCCCGGAGGTCACTTCTTCGGCGCCAAGCATACGCTGGAGCGATACGAGACCGCCTTTTATCCACCTTTACTTTCCGACTGGAGCAACTTCGAGAACTGGCAGGACTCCGGCGCGCGCACGGCCACCGAGCGGGCCCACTCCTTATATAAACACATACTCGCGGAATATCAGCAGCCGGCGCTGGACCCCGCGCGGCGAGAGGAGCTCGACGTCTTTGTGGTCAAACGTAAGGAAGAGGGCGGTGCCATCGCGACCTGAGCGGTCGTCGCGGCTGGCGTCACAAAGGAAACTCCACCGGCTCCTTCGGTTTGAATAAATATCTGGCGACGATTTCCCCATATCCCCTGATCCGGTAACGGCCCGTGGGGCGCTCGCGGGCCCGAACCGGCAGTCGATACCAGGCCACCCCGGGCTCCGCGTGGTGTACCGCGTGCAGGTTGTTATTGAGGTAAAGCAGGGACATGAGCGGCCCGCTCTTGACCATCACGGTGCGGTCGTCGTGATCGATGCTCGCCTGATGCTCCGCAAACGATCTCAGCAGGGTCAGCGAAATTCCGGGGTAGGCGAACCAGAGCACGTATTCGAGCGCGCTTATTCCGCAGATACCCCACGCCCAGCCGATGACCAGCGCGCAGCCAACGGCGTGCAGCACCCACGCCCGGGCGTTGGAAAAGTCGCCGTTTAAGAATCGTCGGCATTCCTCCGCGATCACTTGCTTGACGCAGACCACCGGTCCGAAGAGCAGACGGCCCGAAACGGTGTTGTTCACGATCAGGAACAGGCGGCGCAGATTGCCGCAGCTTCGCCACTGGGCGGGGGTGAGGTAGTAGGACTCGGGGTCATCCAGCGGATCGGTAATGACGCCGATTTGATGGTGCTTCAGGTGGCTTTGCCGGTAGAGACGGAAGGGCAGCCACAGCCACAGGCTCGGGAACACCAGCAGCTCGTTAATCGCCGGGGACGGGGTGGGGTGACCGTGAACCACCTCGTGCTGGAGGGATCCGTGCCAGGCGGTGACATAGCCCCCCGCCAGCACCAGCAGCCACCAGGGCAGGTCCTGGTGATTGAGGGTCAGGGCGAAGAAGGCGAGATAGATCGCTGCCGCCACCGCGAGGGTCGGCCATTCCACGCGCTTGTCTCGGCTGCGGTTCAAACAATCCTCCGGGAATCGGGTTCGTCTCGGGCATCCGGAGCGGGACGCCAATGCCCAAGGCTACTGTCGAAGACACTCGGCACAATGTGCTTTCGCGCACAAAACGGGACAAAACGCAGCGTTTCATAAAAAATGGTGAAGTAATGCAACAATTGAGGTACTAATAATCCAGATTAGGACCAAAGAGAGGATTAAATTGAGCAAGCGAGAGACCCTGGATACCTTCCGCCAGCGGCTGCGAACGGTGATACAGCAGTCGGGGATGAGCAAAACCGCCTTTGCCGACGTCGTAGGCACCGACCGTTCGACCCTGTCCCAGCTGCTGGCCAGCGACGGCAAGCGCCTGCCCCGTGCCGAGACCATCGTCGCCATCGCCCGTAGCGCCCAGGTGAGCGTGGACTGGCTTCTCGGTCTGACCCAGGAGGGTCAGCTCGGCGCCGACGTGGTCAACGAGGCGGTGGCCGTCGAGCACGGGGCCGGTTCCCTGGCCGACCCCAGGCTTTACCAATGGCACGCGGAAGCGGCGGGATACAAGATTCGATATGTGCCCAGCACCATTCCGGACCTGCTCAAGACCGAGGAAGTCATTCG
>JBFIYQ010000295.1:0-3518 GCA_041605275.1 Gammaproteobacteria bacterium | reverse complement strand
TGCGTCTTTGAGCTCGGCTTCGCTGAATGGCTTATCGCTGCCGTTAAGCTCCACGTCGAAGATCTCTTTCAGTTTTGCTTCGACCTGCTCTGGCCAGCGACGGGTTACGATTACTCTTGCCTTTGTCATTTGTATAACTCTGTTATCGCCATGGGTTCATAATCGACGGGGCCATCAGGATCAGACCCTATTGAATCAGAAAAATCCAGTGCACGATTCGGATAAGCTTTCCCCCGAATGGCCGGGCTCCGCGCTTACCTGGTCAGGCGCGTTTTCGACTCGAGCAGGTCGGCCGTGGCCTCGGGTCCCAATGTTGGAAAATCGACGTCGAGCTGCTCGAACGCACGATTGATAATTGCCGCTACCTGCCAGCGCATGAAAGGTTTATCATCGGCCGGGATCGCGTACCAGGGCGCCCATGGCCTGGACGTGGCGTTCAGGCAGTCCTCGTAGGCCGACATGTAGTCTTCCCAGTGTTCACGCTCATCAAGATCAGCAGTGCTGAACTTCCAGCGTTTGTTCGGCCGCTCGATGCGTTTCAAGAAGCGTCGCCGCTGTTCTTCTTTCGAGACATTGAGCCAGAATTTGAGTATTACGGTCCCCTGCTCGGCCAGATGTTGTTCATGATCGACGATGCTGCGGTACCGATCTGCCCAGATAGTCTCACTGATCGGTTGCGGCAGACGCTGCGACTTGAGAATGCGCGGGTGAACGCGAACGACAAGAACCTCTTCATAGTAACTTCGATTGAAAACTCCAACGATACCGCGCTCGGGTAACGCCAGCACGCTGCGCCACAGAAAATCGTGATTGAGCTCGGTGGTTGAAGGCCGCTTGAACGACGTAACCCGAATGCCCGTGGGGTTGACCCCGGTCAAGACGTGCCGGATTGTGCTGTCTTTCCCCGCAGCGTCCATGGCCTGAAACACGATCAGCACAGCGTAACGGTCATCGGCATACAGCTTGTGTTGCCAGCGGCCGAGCTTGTCCTTTTCGTCTTCCAGCTTCTTTTTCCAAGCTTTCGAGTCAGAGACGTCGACGTCGGGCGCCGTCGGAGCGTCGGTGACTTTAAAGCCGCCCTTGCGCGGAACGAGATAAGGATGGTGCTCTGCCTGGAACAATTTTGGATTCAGCTCATTCATGCGGCCCGGCGCCGGGCCGAGGGCTTAATATCGAGAAAGTCTGAGGAAAGGATTTGTTGAAAATTCATGGCGGGAAATTCAAAGGACGTGACTCCTCGGGACAAGGGGTGGTGGGAGTCCACGCTCCCGCCACCCCGACATCGCGTTATGCGCTTCTAAGCTGATCTCCCAACGGCAGCTTCCGGAGCCGCTTTCCAGTGGCGTCGTATATGGCGTTCATCAGCGCAGGCGCGTAAGGCGGCACGCCCGGCTCGCCGACCCCACAGGGTGGGAGGTGCACATAGTCCTCCACGATGTGCACCCGGACATCGAGCGGCGCGTCGCTCATGCGGGAGATCGTGTAATCGTGGAAGTTGTTCTGGTCCACTGCACCCTTGGTGGTGGTGATCTTCCCGTGGCGGGCGATGCTGTTACCATAGATAGTCGCGCCCTCGATCTGCTTACGGATCCCTTCCGGATTCACGTAGCGCCCGCAGTCGATGGCGACATCCACCTGAGGAATGCGCACCGCGCCATCGTCCCGGACGACGACGTGGACCGCAGTGGCCACGTAGCTATGGAAAGAGCGGTGACAGGCGACGCCTAAGCCGTGACCCTTGGGCAGCTTCTTGCCGTAACCCGACTTCCTCGCCGCCACCCGAAGCACGTTGGAAAGACGCTTTGGACTAATCGGCCACTTCTCCACCGGGTCGCCGTAGTTCCACACCTCCTCGACGCCATCTTTGGTGAGGTCCATCACCTCGGCCTCACCGATCAGCTCGAGCAGAAACTCCACCGGATCGCGACCTGCAGCCGCGGCCAGCTCGTTGGCGAAACCATTCATCGCAAAGGCGTGCTGGATATTATTCACCGACCGGTACCAACCGACCCGGATCATGACGTCGGCCTCGCCGTTCTCGATGCGTATGTTGGGCACACTGTTGTACGGGAGATCGATTAAACCCAGCCCGTACTCGATTGTGTGGCCGTGCTTCTGGGCCGGCTTCCACAAACCGATCAGCGACGGCCATGCGCCTGGATGCTGCCAGGCGGTCACTTTGCCCGAACTATCAAGACCGGCTTTAAGATACTGAGCGCTGGCAGTGTGGTAGTACCCGTGCTTGATCTCGTCCTCGCGGGTCCACTGCACCCTCACCGGCGCGCCGACTTTTCTCGAAAGTATTGCAGCCTCGCAAATGAAGTCGGGCTTGGACTTGCGGCCGAAGCCACCGCCGAGCAGGGTCACCTGACAATCGACCTCGGTTTTTTCAATTCCCAGCGCTTCAGCGACGTATTGCCGCGATTCGTTGGGGGACTGGGTCGCGGCCCAGATCTTAACCGGTCTCGCATTCGCATCGACGATGGCCGCCGGCGGCTCCATCGGGGTGTGGATGAAGTACGGCACGAAATATTCCGCTTCCACGACCTTGGCCGCGCTCGAGAGGGCGGCGTCAACGTCGCCGCGTTTGCGGATAATTTCCCCGCCTTTGCGCGCCGACTGGCGAAGCTGGTCGTCGAAGGAGCTCGAATCGTGAGCGGTGTTGGGGCCCAAGTCCCATTCGATCTTGAGCTTCTTGCGTCCTTGCATCACCGACCAGGTGTTGCTGCCTACGACCGCGACGCCGCCCAGCGCCTTGAACTCCGCGGGCTGATCGTCGGCAAGCGCGGGGATCTCAACCACCTGTTCGACGCCCTGAACCTTCAAGGCCTCGGTGGCGTCGGAGGACTTCACTTTGCCGCGAAAAACCGGCGAGCGCGCCACCACGGCAATCTTCATCCCGGGAAGCGCGATATCGGCGCCGTAGTTGGCGCCGCCGGTGCTCATGTCGTAGTTGTCGACCACCGGCATGTCCTTGCCGATGTATTTCCACTGAGACGGGTCTTTGAGCTTTAGCTGCGCAGCCGTCTCTTCCGAAGGCACCTTGATGTCGGCGGCGACGTCCACGACTTCGCCGAAGTCGAAGGACCGGCCCGTTGGGGTGTGATGGATGCGGTGATCCCTCGCGTAGACTTCACCGGGATCCACGCCCCACTTTCGTGCCGCCGCCTGCTCCAGCACGTAACGCCCTGCGGCGCCGAGTTCGCGCATAACTTCGAAGCTGTGCCGCGTGCTGCGGGAGCCGTCGGTGTTTTGACCGTCTTTGCCCGCCGGGTCGAACTTGGTGTCGTCACCCGGCGCCTGGAAAATTCTGACCCGGGTCCAGTCCGCCTCCAGCTCGTCGGCCAGGATCATCGGTATCCCAGTACGCACGCCCTGACCCATCTCGGAACGCGCGCAGGTCAGTGTCACGATGCCGTCGGCGTCAATCTTGACGAACAGATTGGGCTGAACTGAGCCCGCGGCGGCCTTGGCGCTCCTCATCAATGAGTGAAGCGGATGGGGTATCAGCTGAGCTC
>JBFIYQ010000294.1:0-3521 GCA_041605275.1 Gammaproteobacteria bacterium | reverse complement strand
GGGGCTCTTTGCGGTCATTCTGATGAAGGTGGTCAAGGCGTTTTTTCACGTGGTCAAGCTGCACCTCCTGCGTCTGGACGCCTATACCCGGTTCGCGCTCATTTTTGCCGGTGCCTTCGGCGCGTACAGCCTCGGCGCCAACAACATTGCCAACGTGATGGGCGTTTTCGTTGACGTTTCCCCGTTCACGGATTTTCAGATTGCGGGGTTGCTCACGCTCTCATCCGTTGAGCAGCTGTTCCTGCTCGGCGCCATCGCCATTGCGGTGGGAGTTTTCACCTAGTCCAAGCGGGTCATGATTACGGTCGGCGCGGGGCTCATGCCCATGTCGCCGGTGGCGGCCTGGGTCGTGGTCATCGCGCACTCCATTGTGCTTTTCTTGTTTGCATCTGAGGGACTCGAGCACCTGCTTGCCAACGCCGGGCTGCCCACCATTCCGCTTGTGCCGGTGTCCAGCTCGCAGGCGGTGGTAGGCGGTGTAATCGGCCTTGGGCTGATGCGCGGCGGCAAGGACATCGACTGGAAGCTGGTCGGGAATATCGGACTTGGCTGGATCACCACGCCGGTAATGTCGGCCCTGGTATGTTTCGTCTGTCTTTTTTTTGTGCAGAACGTCTTTGACCAGCGTGTTTATCGCGAAGTGCACTACGTTTTGTCCGAACAGGTACTAGACAAGCTTGGCGAACGCGGACTGGTGACCGAAGACCTCGCCGATTTGAAAGACAGAGAATACCAATCCGGTAAGAAATTCCTTGATGCGTTTCACCGCCACACCTTTCTCAGCGCCAGGGACGAGAAGCGCGCGCTTCGCATCGCCGAGCTCAGGCCGATGGAAATCAGACAGGAGGAATTAGAGGAACTCGACCAAGACTGGCTGACAGCTGAACAGTTCGCAGCGGTGAAGCAGCTGACGGGCGTTCGCTTCGACCACGTGTGGCAGTTTCAAAATACGCTGGCAATTCTTTCGCCAGAGTGGCGTTACAAGGAAGATACCACCGTCAACAAGCTCCACAATAAGGAGATCACTCGGAAGATCGATTATCTGGTTCGGATTTTCGAGATCAGGGGGTAAGGGTGAATTCGAGTGTTGAATGTCACAGGAGAGTAGTGGTTAGGTCTTAGATGGTAGACAGTACAAGGGGCGGGCCCCGAAAAAACTCTCTCCCGTCCGCCATAGAGCACCTGCCATTTACCTAGTTCAACATCACCTCCTTGAGCGCATCTTCGAATCGCTCGAGAAAGTGATCGCAGGTGTCACGGGTGTGAGCCAGGGACAGGTATAGCTTGGTGCCCATCGGGTTCAGAAATATGCCGCGCTCGAACAGCGCAAGCATCAACGCGCGGCCGAGCTTTCGGTTCCCCCTCCGGGTAGATCGGTAGTCGTATACCGGTTTATTGGAGAACACCACCTGGGCCAGGGGTCCGTCGCCAATCACCTGGGCCTCGATTCGATTGGCCGCCAGCATCGCCTCGATGCCTAAGCGAAGATAGCGTCCGAGCTCGTGGAGGTGGGGGTAGGTGTCCGCACGGCGATAGACCGAGAGCGCGGCCTGCGCGGCGGCTGACGAAACCGGGTTGCCGCCCAGGGTGGACGCCACCCACACGTACCCGCTTTTACCCAGTCGCTCCTCGCGCACCAGTGACATGATCTCGCGGCGCCCGCCGAATGCCCCGATGGGATAGCCGCCGCCCAGCGCCTTTCCGTAGGCGACCAGATCCGGTACCACGCCGTAGTATTCCTGGGCCCCGCCGTAGGCGAGACGGAATCCGGTGACCACCTCGTCGAAGATCAGCAGCACGTTCTTGTCGCGGCACGTTTCTCGCAGCGCCTCTAGAAAGCCGTCCCGGGGCGGAGTGCAGCGCTGCAGCGGCTCGACAATGACTCCGGCCAGTCTGCCCGCGTGGCGACGAATGAGGCTGGCCGCCTTGTCCGCGTCGTTGTAGGGAGCGACGAGAATATCTCTGGCGACGGCATCCGGAATACCGGCGCTGGACGGATCGGCGGCGGGAAAGGCCTTGAGTCGCTGGGGAAACAGGCTGGTAACGCCAACTTCATTGGCGCCGTGATAGGCGCCTTCGAACTTGAGAAGTTTTGCTTTTCCGGTGTACGCCCGGGCGAGGCGTTGACAGTACATGGTGGCTTCGGTGCCCGAGGCGCAAAAGCGCACCTGCTCGCAGGCGGGACTCAGGCGGCAGATCTCCTCGGCCAGAGCGAGAGAATTACTGGTAACGTAAGCAAAGTTCGAGCCGAGCGGCGCCTGCTGCTGCACAGCGGCCACCACCTCCCGCCGGGCGTGGCCGACCAGCGAAGAGCCCCAGCCCATGGAAAAATCGAGATAGCGCCGGCCTTCGGTGTCCCACAGCTCGCAACCTTCGCCGCGGGCGATAACAAGCGCCAGCTCGGGCGGCAGATCGAACTCCCCGTTGGAGCCTGCCGGAAAGACCTCGAGCGAGCGGCCCGCGGCGGTGGAAATGTTTTCCGGAGCGGACATCCTTCAATGCAGCTGCAGTTCCGGATCCGGCGATGCGTTCAGGTTTCGGCCTTCAAGGCGCGCCGGTAGAGCGCAGACTTCTGCACGTAGTGATCGGCAATTTCTTTGAGGCCGCGGATTTCCTCATCGCTCAAAGTGCGCCTCACCCGGCCCGGAGAGCCCATGACCAGTGAGCCATCGGGGATTTCCTTGCCCTCGGGGATCAGCGTATTCGCGCCGATGAGACAGTTCCTGCCGATTATTGCGTTGTTCAAAATGACCGCGTTGATACCGATCAGACTGCCGTCGCCGATTGTGCATCCGTGAAGCATGACCTTGTGTCCTATGCTCACGTTATCGCCCAGGGTCAAAGGAATACCCGCGTCTGTGTGCAGCACCGATCCATCCTGTACGTTCGTGTTCTCTCCGATGGTGATGACATCGTTGTCGCCGCGCACCACGCAGTTGAACCAGATGCTGGCGTTGTTTTCCAGTATAACGGAGCCGATCACAACGGCATTGTCTGCGACGAAGCAGTTCCCGCGGGTTTCTACGTTTCGGTTTTCTAGGGAATAGAGCATAAGTATCCGGGTCACGTTTTGTAGGCCATAAAACCTGCGCGCCTCCTTCAGGCCAGCAGTTTCATGGCCAGCTCTCTCGCCTCCTCGAGGCTCTTGGCGGATCCGACAAATGTGTGTCGGCTGGCGGGAGGAAACGATGGTCGCTCACGCTTCCACACCAGATACTCTCCGTTCTCTTCGCGAATTTCAGCGATGATGTGACCCTCGTCATCTTTGATCACTTCGGTTTGCACGCATTCCCCCGAAAAAGTCCGTCGAATTGCGCGAATATTTATTCGCGCCACTCGAAGCCGCCGCAGGCGGCAATATTATCTCAAAACCCACGCCGGACACGCGTGATTCGAGTACACGCGGGAGCTTGACTTCAAGGCTTCGATCATCGCGACGGCGCGTTGTGCTTATTGGTTTAGGTCCTCATTACCCTGGCACAAGGCGCGCGCCCAGCGAATCCAGTCGCGTTCCTGTGCAG
>JBFIYQ010000293.1:0-3536 GCA_041605275.1 Gammaproteobacteria bacterium | reverse complement strand
GGATCCGGAAATCGTCGGCTCGCGCTGGCGCGACATATGGCTCGAGCGACTGGAAAGCAACTATCCGTTTCCCGCCCTCTGGCTCACGCACCCGCACCGCGATGACTACTGGAAGCAGGGCTCGGTATGCGAGGACTTTTCCAGAATCAGGTGCGCGGTTTACGCCGTCGGCGGCTGGGCCGACGGCTACTCCAACGCCGTGCCGCGGCTGCTCAAAAGCCTTAAAGGACCAAAAAAAGGGCTCATTGGCCCGTGGGCGCACAACTTTCCCCACACCGGCGCACCCGGCCCCGCCATCGGTTATCTGCAGGAGGCGCTGCGCTGGTGGGACCACTGGCTCAAACACATCGACAGCGGAATCATGGATGAACCGGCGATGCGGGTGTGGATGCAGGAGCCCGTGGATCCGAAGCCGTTTCACGACGAGCGTCCCGGACGATGGGTGGCGGAGGACGCGTGGCCCAGTCACCGCATTGTGCCCCGCACCTGGCACCTCACCGGCGCGCCGGCCCTGGAGGACGCGCCCGGAAACGAGACTTCTCTGGACATCTGCTCACCCCAGACCACCGGCAGCACCGGCGGCGACTGGTGCGGGCTGGGATCCGAAGGAGAGGCGCCCATGGACCAGCGACCGGACGACGGCCGGTCGCTTTGCTTCGAGACGATGCCGCTGGATGGCGGCCTGGAAATCCTGGGCGCGCCCGAGCTCGATCTGGAGTTCGCAGTAGACGAAGCAGTGGCGCTGGTAGCGGTTCGCCTGAACGACGTTTTCCCGGACGGAACTTCAGCTCAGGTGACCTACGGCGTGCTCAATCTTACCCATCGTGAAAGTCATCAGAGCCCGACAGCGCTCGATCCGGGGGAACGATACCAGGTGCGCATGAAGCTGAACGACATCGCGCATCATTTTCTCCCTGGTCACGTCATCCGGTTGGCCATCTCCACCTGCTACTGGCCCATGGTGTGGCCGTCGCCGCGAGCGGCAAAGCTGACCGTATTCACCGCCGGGAGCGCGTTCAAGCTGCCAGTGCGCCCGCCACGTGAGTCCGACATCGCGCTGGCGCCCTTCCCGCCTCCGGAAGCCGCGCCCGCGTCCACCAGCAAGATGCCTCTGAGGCCCTACCGCTTCATCCGCACTTACGAGCGCGACCTCATTACCAACGACACCGTCTACCGGCTATTCAGCGAAGGCGGCGATCTGGAAACCGGCGCGGTGATGCACATGGACGCTATCGACCTTGATCTCGGCCATACCGTGGAGCGGCGCTTCTCCATCGGTGAGTCGGATCCGTTGACCGCCAAAGCCGAGATAACCGAGCGTCTGATGATGCGCAGAGACGAGTGGCGCATCCGCGTTCACGCCCAGACGAGGGTAACCTCCGACGCGGACTTCTTCTACGTCTACGCCCGCCTCGACGCCCACGAGGGCGAGGACCAGGTGTTTGCAAGGGAGTGGAACGAGAAGATTAAGAGGCAGCTGGTGTGAGGGTCATTCGAAAATCGAAGATCGGATGTTGACTACCGGGCATTAAGCCCCCGCCCGCCAACAAATTACGTGGGAGCGGCTCCCTGTCGGAGCATGGAGCAAGTTTGGCCGCGAACTTTCCAGGGTATCTAAAGAACCGTTGCCCGCCGAACCATCTGATTTGTTGAATCGCGAGCAAGCTCGTTCCCACAGCTTGCTTCGATCCGCTTCCCGTCACGCGTTACGCGTCACGCGTTACGCGTTACGCATCACTAAAGGACCGCCTCTCCGCCGCCTCCAGAATTAATTTCAGAACGCCGCCGTGAGTGAGCCCCATGAGCTTTCCCATGTGGGCGAGCTTGCCGTCCCAGCACCACGCCGGGTTCGGATTGACCTCCATCAGCTTCAGGTTGCCCTTCGCGTCGGCGCGAAAATCAAAGCGCGCATAGTCTCGAAGCTGCAGGCGATCGAATAGGCGGCCGCACCACTCTTTGACCTGGGCTTTTACCGACGCGTCCAGCGTCGCTTCGTGGAACCGGATGTCATTCCAGTAGGGGGACTCGGGGTCCACCTTCGAGCTGTAGGAAAGCAGTTTGGGCAGCGACGGGTCCAGGGCCGCGTAGTCCACCTGAAGCATGGGAAGCGCGGTAAAGCCGCTGGATGTATTCCCAATCAGACCCAAACCGTACTCGTCACCGCTCAAGAACTCCTGCACCAGCACGTCAGTGCCGGGCAGCTGCGAACGCAGCTTTTCGATATACCCCTCCGCCTCGCCACGATCGTGGACCAGCGAGGCCTCCGTAATACCGACGCTGCCATCGCCGCAGTTTGGCTTGATGAACGCGGGATAGTCGACTTCCGGGAGCGATTGGCCAGGCCGCAAAAACACTTCCCACGGCACCGGCACATCGTGGGCCTGGGCCACCGCGCGCACCAGCGCCTTGTCGTAGCAAATGCCGAGGGCCACGGGCCCGGAGCCGCTGTACGGAACGCCGAGAATTTCAAGCAGCGCGGGAATGTGCAGCTCGTACCGGGATTCGTTGCGAAAGCCCGTGTCACAGAAATTGAGCACAAATTCCGGCCGCTCCTCCCGAAGCCGGCGGAACAAACCGTCGTGGTCGTTCCAATAAAAGAAGTCGCGATCGGGAATTTCCTCGAGCGCCTGCTTCAGCTTGTCGATCTGAAGGAAATCATCGGGTGTGAATTGTCCCCCGGGCTTGGAGCGATCGGGGAGCTCGGGGTCGCCCAGAAGCACGGTCACGGGACGTGTCACGGCTTTGCCCCGCGCGCTCCGTCCGGCACGGCATCCGCGAGCCGCAAAACGAATTTTTCTTTCGTCCACGCCATCAATAAAGGTCCATATTTAATCGAGGTCCGCGGCGAATTTTATCGTCTAAGCTTAGTCGCGTGGACCTGGTCGTCACCATAGCGCTCATCGCCCTCATCGCCTGGGGCATCATTATTTATAACCGCCTGATCGCGGACGCCAACCGCATCAAGGCCGCCTGGAGCGACATTGACGTCCAGCTCAGGCGCCGACACGACCTTATCCCCCAGCTGGTGGAGGCGGTCAAGGCATATGCCTCCTACGAGCGAAAAACGCTGGAAGAGATCACCAGCCTGCGTGAGCAAAGCCAGCATACCGAAAGAGTGTCCGAGGTCGGCGATATCGAGTCGCAGCTTGGCGGCAAGGTCAACTACGTGATGGCGCGTGTCGAAGCGTATCCGGATCTCAAAGCCGACGATTCGTTCCTGTCTTTACAGCACAATCTCACCGACGTCGAGGATCACATTCAGTACGCGCGCCGCTATTACAACGGAGCGGTTCGCATATTCAATACTCGTCTCGGCGTATTCCCGGAT
This sequence comes from Gammaproteobacteria bacterium, assembly GCA_041605275.1. Taxonomy (GTDB): domain Bacteria; phylum Pseudomonadota; class Gammaproteobacteria; order HK1; family HK1; genus CAMYJH01. The sequence continues at coordinate 208 of JBFIYQ010000293.1, read as the reverse complement.
CTGATCGTCGCGCGCCTGTTTCGCTTCACGCCCGCCGATTTCTTCCAGATTGAAGAAGACGAGCAGCGGGCGGCACCGAGGATCGTCTGAATGAAATGCAGTGCTTTCAAATTTGCCGGCGTCGTACTCGCCGCGCTGATGATTTGCCACAACGCGTTCGCGGCCGAACGGATCCTTTCTTTCGACAGCATCGTACAGGTGAACCGCG
>JBFIYQ010000292.1:0-3548 GCA_041605275.1 Gammaproteobacteria bacterium | reverse complement strand
GTGAGCAAATCTTCCTTCCTCACAGGCCCGTTTTCGAAGAACGCGCTTCGAATGAGTCGATCTTCACCGTCAGCGCCGGCCGCGGAGTTGGATCACAGTGTCGGAGGTGGCCTCGCCGGTGAGGAAGGCGCGGGCCTGGTCCGCCGCCATCGGCTGGCTGATCCAGAACCCCTGGACTTCGTCGCTGCCCAGATTCTTGACCAGCTGAAACTGTTCTTTGGTTTCGACGCCTTCGGCGACCACGCGGATCTTCAGATTGTGGGCCATGGCGGTCACCGCGCCGACGATTTCCAGATCTTCTCGGTCCACCGCGATATCGCGCACAAACGACTGGTCGATCTTGAGCGTGTCCACCGGAAGCCGCTTGAGGGCGGCGAGCGATGAGTAACCGACGCCGAAATCATCGATGGAAATGCCCACGCCGACGTCGTGGATTTGGTTGAGGGTGACCAGCGCACGCTCCACGTTGTCCATAATCGTGGATTCGGTGATCTCGAGCGAAAGTCCCCCGGGGTCGATTCCGCTTCTGCCGACCACGCGCTTGACCACTTCAAGCAGGCCTTTTAGGCGTAGCTGGCGTGCCGAAACGTTGACGCTGACCTGCACCGGCGGCAGCCCGACTTTTCTCCAGGCGGCTGTCTGCCGGCACGCCTGCTCCAGAACCCATTCGCCGATGGGGATGATGAGCCCGGTCTCCTCGGCCACGGGAATGAACTCTGCGGGCGAAATCGATCCGAGGGCGGGCGAGTTCCAGCGCAGCAGTGCTTCCATGCTGGCGATGGCGCCGGTGCGCACATCGAGCACCGGCTGGTAGGCGAGGTGTAGCTCTTCCCGCTCGATGGCATTGCGCAGATGCTTCTCCACGTTCAGGCGCTGCGATGCCTTGACGTTCATGTCCGTGGCGAAGAACTGGGAATTGTTCCGCCCCAGCGCCTTGGCGTGGTAGCAGGCCGCGTCGGCGTTCTTCAGCAGCGCGTCCGCGTCCTTGCCGTCCTCCGGAAACAGAGCGATGCCGATGCTGGCGGTGACGAACACTTCGGAGCCGCCGACTTCGAAAACCCGGCTCAGCGCGTCCAGGGCGCGCTCGGCCGTGGCGGAGACCTCGGACCAGCTGCGCACGTTCTCTACGATGGATGCGAATTCGTCACCGCCGAGTCTGGCGATGGTTTCGTCGGCGCGCATGCAGTGATCGAGAACATGCGCCACCTGGCGCAGCAGCTCGTCTCCGCTGCTGTGACCCAGGGTATCGTTGACCAGCTTGAAATGATCCAGGTCGAATACCAGCACCGCCAGCTTGCTGTGATGACGCTGCGCCCGGTGCAGCGCCTTTTCCAGGCGCTCGTGCAGAGTCGAGCGATTCTGCAGGCCGGTGAGAGGGTCGTGGGTGGCCAGATGCTCCAGCCGGTCGTATGCGTCCTTGAGGTCGCTGATGTCGGCGTGAACGGCGACGGTGCCGCCCTCGGCGGTCTTGCGTTCGCTGATGCGGATGGTGCGACCGTCGGTGGCTTTCACTTCGAAGGGACCGCGGGGATCGCGATGACGATCCAGCCTGTCGACGAAAGAGACGATGCTCGCCGGCGAGCCCTCGCCGGATTCCAGCGGGTTATCGGCGCCTATGATCTCGGAAAAGGTCGCTCCGGACTCTATTCTCGCCGAAAGATTCGGCTCCATCTGCTTGAACCGCTCGTTGAACAGCATCAATCGATCGTTGGCGTCGTATAAAGCAAAGCCTTCGCTAATATTGTCCAGGGAATCCATAAGCCGCTTGCGCGTGGTAGCGACGCGGCGCTCGGCGTTTCTCTGGCGCACGAATAAAATGATCACGCCGGCGGCGAACAGGCCGAAGGCGGCGAGGTAGAGCATGAGGCTCTCGCGGAATCGCTCCAGGCGCTGCGCCTGGGTTTCCACCAGGTCCAGCGCACGGGCGTTGGAATCGTCGAACAGGGCGCGGATGCGCCGGTACGCGCCGTCGGCCCGAAGCAGAGAGAGATGAAGCACCTGGGTAGAATCGGGTGGAAATCCGGAGAGCCCCTGGGAAAGCCATCGTGACAGGTCGTCCAGCGCCGGCCGGGCCACGGCGTGTATGGCCGACGCGCCGACCAGGTTGTCGAAGTTATAAGACTTTCGAATTCTGGTCAGGCGCTGGTCCATGACTTCGATGCGGGAAAGCAAAACCTTTGGATCCGAGGGGTTGTCGGGATTCTGCTGCGCTTCGATGCGGCGCGTCAGGTCAGAGAAATCGTGAACGATGTAGGCGATGTCACGCTGCTGCTTCAGCACCTGCGCCGGCAGACCCTCACGGACCTCGGTCAGCGTATCGCGAATGAAGATTCCGATGGCCGCGGCGGCGAAGGCGACGCCGAGCAACAACACGGCGTCGACGGTGATACGGCGAAGCAGTTCCGGCCGGGGCATCGCGGTGGCCGATCAGCGCAGCTCGAGTGCCGACGCTGTCATGTCTTCGCTGCGCTTCGCTGAGGCGAGCAGGCCGCGCTCGCGATAGAACTTCTCTGCCCCTGGATGGAGCGGAATGGGCACTCCGCGAAGCGCGGAGTCGAGCCGGATCTCGCGACCCTTGGCGTGGCCCTGCTGCAGCATGCGTAACGACCGCTCTTTCCACAGCTCACGGGTGATCTTGTAGGCGAGCTCGTCGGGAAGAGACGCGCTGACCACGAGCTGGGCGTAAACGGATACCGTTCCTGTCTCGGGTACGCCGGGATAGGTGTTTGCCGGGATCACCGAGGGGGTCAGAAACGGATAGCGCTGCTCGATTCGCCGGGCCACCAGGGGCTCGATAGGGACCAGGGTCGCGGCCTCGCGGGAGGTGAGCTCCATCACCGATCTGGTCGGGAAACCGGCAACGATGAAGAAGGCGTCCAGCGTGCCGTCCGTTAGTTTCTCGGCGGCAAACTGCGGCTTAATGTAAACGGGTTTGAGGTCGCGCTCATTGAGCTCGTACGCGTCCAGCACGATGCGCGCGTCGACCAAGGTTCCAGAACCAGGCTCGTCCAGCGAAACCCGCCGCCCGGCAAGATCGGCCATGCTGCGCACGCCGCCGTTGCGTTTGACGACCACGTGCACGCTTTCACGGTAGAGACTGGCGATGACGCGAACGTCTGCGCGCTTCTGCCGCTTGGCGAATACGCCCGTGCCGGTGTACGCCCAGTGCGCCACGTCCGCCTGCACCAGCCCGGCCTCGAGCACCCCGGCGGAAATGGCCTCGACGTTAGAGACCGAGCCATTGGACTGCTGTGCCACGGCGAGAAGATTGGGTACGCCGCAGGCCTCGGCCCTGGCACAGGACTCCCCGCTCTCCGAAATAGCTCGGGCGATGAGGGTGCCGACCGGAAAATAAGTCCCCTGGGCGCCGCCCGTGCCGATGCGAAAAAGCCGCGTTCCCTCCGGACGGCTGTGGGCCTCAGTGACTGCATTCGAGTGGTCGGATCCAGCGGCGACCGCGAACGCGGCGGCCAGGAAGGTAGCCAAGAATACAATTCGTCTGACGGCGTCTTCGCGTAAGCGTATTCGTTTCATAGCGCGCGCCCGTC
>JBFIYQ010000291.1:0-3551 GCA_041605275.1 Gammaproteobacteria bacterium | reverse complement strand
TCGCGGTAGGCCACCTGGGGCTTGCCCACGTTGGCCTCCACCTTGAACTCGCGCTTCATGCGATCGACGATGATTTCAAGGTGCAGCTCGCCCATGCCGGAGATGATGGTCTGCCCGGATTCCTCGTCGGTGCTGACGCGGAAGGACGGATCCTCCTGCGCCAGCTTGGAGAGCGCGAGCCCCATCTTTTCCTGGTCACTCTTGGTCTTCGGCTCCACCGCCACCGAGATCACGGGCTCCGGAAACTCCATCCGCTCCAGCATCACCGGGTCTTTCGGGTCGCATAGCGTCTCGCCGGTGGTGACGTCTTTTAACCCCACCGCCGCGGCAATGTCGCCGGCGTAGACCTCGCTGATCTCTTCCCGGTGGTTAGCGTGCATCTGAAGGATGCGGCCGATACGCTCCTTCTTCTGCTTGATTGGGTTATAGACGGTGTCACCGGATTTGAGCACGCCTGAGTAGACGCGGAAGAAGGTGAGCGAACCGACGAAGGGATCGGTGGCAATCTTGAAAGCGAGCGCGGCGAAAGCGGCTTTGTCAGAGGATTCCCGAGTGACTACCTTTTCTTGTCCGTTGGCGCTGATGCCCTTGACCGCGGGTACGTCGTTGGGCGCGGGCAGGAATTCTACCACTGCGTCCAGCAGCGCCTGCACGCCCTTGTTCTTGAAGGCTGAGCCACACAGCGTGGGCACGATTTCGTTGCCCAGGGTACGGGCGCGGATGCCCGTGCGGATTTCGTCCTCCGAGAGATCGCTCTCCTCGAGGTATTTCTCCATCAGCGTTTCGTTGGCCTCGGCCGCGGCCTCCACCAGCTTTTCCCGCCACTCATTACATAAACCTTCGAGGTTGCCCGGAATGTTGCGGGCCTCGTAGGTCATGCCCAAGGTTTCCTGGTTCCAATAGATAGCCTTCATGCGGATCAGGTCGACCACGCCTTCGAAAGCTTCTTCCGAGCCGATGGGGATCTGAAGCGGCACCGGAGTCGCCTTGAGGCGTTTCTTGATCTGGGCGACCACGTTCAGAAAGTTGGCGCCCTGACGGTCCATCTTGTTGACGAAGGCAACGCGCGGCACGTGGTAGCGGTTCGCCTGGCGCCAGACCGTCTCCGACTGCGGCTCGACGCCGCCGACGGCGCAGAACACCGCGCAGGCGCCATCCAGCACCCTTAGCGCACGCTCCACCTCGATGGTGAAGTCCACGTGTCCCGGGGTGTCGATGATGTTGATCCGGTGCTCATCAAACTGCTTGTCCATGCCTGACCAGAAGCAGGTCGTGGCAGCAGAGGTGATGGTGATCCCGCGCTCCTGCTCCTGCACCATCCAGTCCATCACCGCCGCACCGTCGTGCACCTCGCCGATCTTGTGGGAGATGCCGGTGTAATATAGGACGCGCTCGGTGGTGGTGGTCTTACCGGCGTCGATGTGCGCCATGATCCCGATATTGCGGTAGCGCTCGATGGGCGTCTTTCTCGGCACTTCTGCTTACCTCGGAACCTTTAAAACCACCAGCATCTAACGCCGCTTACCAGCGGTAGTGCGAGAAGGCCTTGTTGGCTTCCGCCATGCGGTGGGTGTCTTCGCGTTTCTTTACCGCCGAGCCACGATTGTCGGCGGCTTCCATCAGCTCATTGGCGAGCCGTATCCCCATGGATTTCTCCCCGCGCTTGCGCGCCGCGTCCACCAGCCAGCGCATCGCCAGCGCGGTGCGTCTGGAGGGGCGCACCTCCACCGGCACCTGGTAGGTGGCGCCTCCCACTCTGCGCGATTTCACTTCCACCACCGGACGCACGTTGTCCAGCGCGCGGGTGAATATCTCAAGCGGGTCTTCCTTGGTTTTGCTCGCCACCTGGTCCAGCGCGCCGTAGACGATGCGCTCGGCGACGGACTTCTTGCCGTCGTACATCATCACGTTGATGAACTTGGCCAGCGTCTGGTTGCCGAATTTTGGATCCGGCAGGATGTCGCGGGAGGGAATTTCTCGTCGTCGGGACATGGCTCGACCTCAACCCTTGGGACGCTTGGCGCCGTACTTGGAGCGGCCCTGGCGGCGATCGCCGACGCCCGACGTGTCCAGGCTTCCGCGAACGGTGTGGTAGCGCACGCCGGGAAGGTCTTTGACACGCCCGCCGCGGATCAGAATCACCGAGTGTTCCTGAAGGTTGTGCCCTTCGCCACCGATATAAGTGGTGACCTCGGTGCCGGTGGTGAGCCGAACTCGGGCGACTTTTCTCAGCGCCGAGTTGGGTTTCTTCGGAGTGGTAGTGTAGACGCGCGTGCATACGCCGCGTTTTTGCGGACAGCCGTTGAGCGCCGGAACATCGCTTTTCTTGCGCCTCACCTTTCGCGGCTTGCGCACCAACTGATTAATGGTCGCCATGGTCGATCCGTACTTCTTCCCTGCGATTGCCTAAAAATCGCCGCTGTGCAATCCCTGTTTTCCCTGCGCCAACCGGACCGAAACGGCTATGCCGCGATGCTCGCGGCCGGCTTTCGCCGTTTTTAGTTTGCGCGACCGCCTCGTTGCCGGCGACGAGGCGCTGAGGACGGGATTGCAGCTAAAAAAATGACAGGCAGGATGGACCCTGCCTGTCACAGAAGCGGAATTGTAAAAACCCCCTCGAGGGGTGTCAAGACTCTGGCGCCCTGATAAGCCCCGACATTCGGGGATTTCAGTCCTCCCCGGCGGTGGCTTCGGTCTCCTTGGACACCGCCTCAGCCAGCGCCGCCTCCACCGCCTCCGGGGTCAGTCCGGCTTCCGCCTCCCGGCGGCGCCGGCGGCGGTCCTGGTGATAGGCGAAGCCCGTACCCGCCGGAATCAGCCGGCCGACGATGACGTTCTCCTTCAGGCCCCGAAGCTCGTCCAGCTTGCCGTTGACCGAAGCCTCGGTGAGCACCCGGGTGGTCTCCTGGAAGGAGGCCGCGGAGATGAACGACTCGGTGGCGAGCGAGGCCTTGGTAATGCCAAGCAGCACCGGCTGCCACTCCGCCGGCGCCGTGTCGTTGGCCTCGGCGGCCTCGTTCTCCTCCAGCACCCGGGCCCGGTCCACCTGCTCCCCGCGAAGGAACTTGGTGTCCCCGGGCTCGGTGATTTCCGCCTTGCGCAGCATCTGGCGCACAATCACCTCGATGTGCTTGTCGTTGATCTTCACGCCCTGCAAACGGTAGACGTCCTGGATCTCGCGCACCAGATAGTCGGCAAGTGACTCGACGCCCTGCAGGCGCAGGATGTCATGGGGATTCGGCTCGCCGTCTGCGATCTCGTCGCCCCGATCCACGTGCTCGCCTTCGAACACGTGCAGGTTGCGCCATTTCGGGATCAGATCCTCGCGCTTCTCGCCATCCTCCTGAGTGATGATGAGTCGCTGCTTGCCCTTGGTCTCCTTGCCGAAGCTGACCGTGCCGCTGGCCTCGGCCAGGATCGCCGGGTCCTTGGGCTTGCGCGCCTCGAACAGATCCGCCACCCGGGGCAGACCACCGGTGATGTCGCGCGTCTTGGTGGTCTCCTGCGGAATGCGGGCCAGCACGTCACCGACGTTGACCTTGGCCCCCTCT
>JBFIYQ010000290.1:0-3562 GCA_041605275.1 Gammaproteobacteria bacterium | reverse complement strand
GGACGGGCTGGCATAAATTACGCCGTGCTCGTCAAAGTGGGCCGCGCCCACGTAAATCACCGGGACCTCAGTCTCGCTGTCGACAAAAGCGGAAAAGCGTATCGGATCGTAGAAGGTGGCGCGCCCGGACATCCCGTCGAGCTTGCGCGTCTCCTCGGGGTGAACGAAGTCGATTAGGCGACCGATGGCATAAGCGTGCACGTTGCGCACCCCGTCCTCGAGCATGCGCCGGCGGCCCGACTGGCGCACCCGGAACTCCACGTCCGCGAGACGCACCTGGAGGGCGGAGGCCTTGAGCTGGCCATCCTGCATGATGCTGTAGCATCCGAGCTTCCAATTCTTGAAAACCCGCACCGGCTTGCGTTGGTCAATCACGTCTCTGCCTCGAGTCAAGAGGCCGCGCACTATATATGGTGCGCCGCACCAAACACAAGGGCGCAAGTCACGTTTTTACGCCCCGGGGTCGGCGCAACGGGCCGCGCCGGAAGCTTCTAAAAGTAGACGACGTTCAGGTATTTAGCGATGTCAGGCATTGCGGCAGCATGGCCTCCAGGCTGTGCGCCGAGGCGCCCAGGTCCTCAAGCGTCACCACGCCGTCGCCCACCAGGTTGTCATCCCTCATGAGGATGATCTGGTCTTCGGTGAGCGGGGGCTCAGGCAGCAGGCTGAGGAGCTTCGCCTGGGCAGACCAGAGAGCGAAGGGCAGCGGCAGCAGCAGGCGGCGCCGCCGCCTGAAACGCAGCACCGCCTGCACCACCTGGCGGTAGGTGTAGACCCGCGGCCCGCCCAGCTCGCAGACGCGCCCCCTGCCCGCGTCCCCGTCGATGAGGCGAAAAATGGCGTCGGCCACGTCACCCACGTAGACCGGTTGAAGCCGGGTCTCCCCACGGCCGAAAAGAGGGAACACCGGGGTGAGCCGGGTGATGGCGTCGATGGCGTTGAGGAACGCGTCTCCGGGACCGAACAGGACGCTGGGCCTGACGATGCTGGCCCCCGCGAAGTTTTCGCGAACGAGCGCTTCCCCCCTCGCCCGGGCGCGCACGTAGGGCGACGCCGAAGTCTCATCGGCGCCAATACCGGAGAGGTGAATCAGCTTTTCAACCCCGGCCCGGGCGGCCGACTTCGCCACGCTCGCGGCACCATGCACGTGGACGGCATCAAAGGTCTCCGCGCCGCGTTCCACGTAGAGCCCGACGGCGTTGATCACCGCTTGCGCGCCTTCCACCGCGGCGATAACGGTCGCCTGCTCCCGGACGTCGGCCGGCAATAGCGCGACTCGATCCGCCGGTCCTTTGATGCTCAGGCGACCCGGGTGCCGCGATGCGACCCGGACCGACAGGCCGGCGTCCAGCAGCCTCGCCACCACCGCGCCGCCCAGAAATCCGGTGGCGCCGAATACCGTCACCGTCAGCCGGGACAAATCATCCCTCCGGCAATCGCCGGGATTGCGTAAGACCTAAAATCGTTCGTCGGGCCGAATCGTCGTTTACTTTTCCGGAGATTAATCGGAGCAACCGGCGGGCGGCCTGGACAATTCAGATTTCAATCACCAGCTTGCCAAAATGCTGCGCCTGCCGCATGGCGCGGTACGCCTCCCGCCCCTCCTCGAATGGATAAGTGCGGTAGATCACGGGTCGCAAGCGGTGTTGGGCGATGGCGCGATTCATGTCCTCGAACATGCGCCTGCTGCCAACGTATATCCCCTGAAGCCTGATTGACTTACGCATGATCAGAGTGGGATTGAGCTCACCATGGGTGAGCACCCCGATGAGTCCGATGGAGCCGGCAACCCGGGTCGCGGCGACCGACTTCGCAAGCGTGCCGGCGCCACCTACTTCCACGCTATGATCTACGCCGCGTCCGGCGGTCAGGTCCAGAACCGCCTGGTCCCAATCCGGTGTTTGACGATAGTTAATCGTTTCCCACGCGCCCAGGGACTTCGCGTGGGACAGCTTTTCATCGCTGGACGACGTGATGATCACCCGCGCGCCCAGAAGCGTCGCGAACTGAAGCGCAAAGATGGACACGCCTCCGGTGCCGAGCAGCAGCACGGTATCTCCTGATTTGACGTTTCCCCGCTCCACCAAAGAGTTCCACGCGGTCAAAGCGGCGCAGGGCAGCGTTGCCGCCTCGAGATCGGAGAGATGTTCCGGCACCGACGCCAGGCCGTCCTGATGAAGAACCACGTACTCGGCGAGCATGCCGTCCAGAGCGCCGCCCAGGGCGCTGGCCATGGCGTCTTGGGTGATTTCACCGTCAATCCAGCGCTGGAAAAAGGTCGCCGCAACCCGGTCGCCGGGTTTGAAGCGAGTGACCGCTTCGCCGACCTCGACCACCTCGCCTGCACCGTCGGAGTTTGGAATTCTCGGATAGGCCAGATTTCGCGACACCGGGTCCTCAACGGTGGACAAGTCGCGGTAGTTCACCGACGAGGCGCGCACCCGTACCAGCACCTCGCACGGCCCGGGCCTCGGATCCGGCCGTTCCATCAGTGCCAGAGCCTCGATGCCGCCGTCAGAGTTGATTTCGTATGCCCTCACCCGAAGCGTCTCCTCATCTATCAGCCCACCGCCACATTCTCGCACGATAAGACATCCAGGCCGCTCGAACCGTGTGCGCCCGAGTCATGCCGGCACCTTCCCGCCGACGCCAATAGGGGCCACTATTCCGCTATTCGTCACGGCGCCCGCCGAAAACGCGCCACGGGCTCGGGGACCTGAACAAGAGATTGACCCGTTATGAACAATCGGCCGAATTTTCTTATTTTCATGGTTGACCAGTTGAGCGGCACGCTGTTCGCCGACGGTCCGGCGGAGTTTCTCAAAGCGCCCAATTTAAGGCGCCTGTCGGATAAGGCGGTGAACTTCACCGCCAGCTACTGCGCCAGTCCGCTTTGCGTCCCCGCCCGGGCCTCATTCATGAGCGGCAAGCTGCCGTCGCGAACCGGCGTTTACGACAATGCCGCCGAGTTCCCGGCTTCGGTGCCGACCTTTGCCCATCACTTGAGGCGCGCGGGTTACGACACCGTGCTTACGGGCAAAATGCACTTCGTCGGCCCGGATCAGCTTCACGGATTCGAGAATCGACTCACCACCGATATCTATCCCGCCGATTTTGGCTGGACACCGGACTGGTCGAAGCCGGATGAGCGTATCGACTGGTGGTATCACAACATGAGCTCCGTGGTGGGCGCCGGCGTGGCCGAGACCACCAACCAGCTCGAGTTTGACGACGAGGTCGCGTTCACAGCGCGCTCCGAGCTATATCGACTTGCCCGCCGCCAGAACCAGCGCCCGTTCTGTATGACGGTCAGCTTCACCCACCCTCACGATCCCTATGTGGCGCGCAAGAAGTACTGGGATCTCTACGACGACGGAGCCTTTCCCGCGCCGGCAATCGGCCCGATTGAATATGCCGATCAAGATCCCCACAGCCAACGGCTGCTGGACGCGTGCGATGCCCGGCGCTTCAACATTACGGAAAACAACACGCGTGGCGCGCGTCGCGCCTACTTCGCCAACGTGAGCTACCTGGACGAAATAATCGGCGGAATTCTGGAGGT
>JBFIYQ010000289.1:0-3565 GCA_041605275.1 Gammaproteobacteria bacterium | reverse complement strand
GGCGCCGATCCTTTAAGTTGTCCCGGCGCAAACGCGAGCACGTTGCCGCTCTCACCGTCGAGCACGATCTGGTCGACACCGAGCGCCGGGACCTTGAGCCGGGCAACGGGCCGGGTATCCGCCCACGCCCAGGGTCTGGCTTCGAGCTCACCGTCCCGCGATCGATTCCAGGCGCGCTCCAGCAGCACCTGGGCCAGAGCGGCCTTGGCGTGGATGTAGCTACCCTGGCCGAGCTGGATCAGACCCGCCGCCATCACCGCGGCGATGAGAACGGGTTTCAGCCGCGGCGTTGCCACTGGACCCGGCCTGCCGCGCCGATGATGGAACCGAGCGCAATCATCAACGCCCCGACAAGAAGATGGATCGACGCCGGGGTAGCGGTTCCAGGCGCCTGACCAAAGACCTTCTCATATTCCCATCCAGCGGGCAGGTTGACGGGCACCGCGCGGGTGACCGGATCTGCGTTGTCGGGTCTGATTGGAGTGACGTCCACCGCCACCAGGCTGGTGTACTTGCTCACCAGGTTGTGCTCCAGCGCCACGTCAATCACGGCCCGGCGCACGATCGCAGCATCGGCGCCGCGGGTTTTGCCTTGCATCAGGCTGGCGATTTTGTTTCGTCCGAACAGCGCGCCGACCCCGGCCTGATCGCTGCCACCCGCGAGCGGGATCCGGACCCGCCAGATCTCGCTGGCCCGCGTGCCTTCGATTTCCACCGCATCGTTCAGGCGCGACAGGCGCGCGGTGACGACCAGCGGCTCGCCGGCATAAAGATCGGGCAGCCGGGCGGGAAATACTTCCACGCCGTCGGCGGGCCGCGGCCAGCGGATTTGAATTCCCTGCATCACCGGGGATTCCAGCTTTTGAAACAGCGTCTCCATTTTCTCGCCCACGTCGCTCACCGAGCCGATGTAGGTAAAGGTCCCGCGGCCGAATTCAGCGGCACTGCGCATGAAGTGGGCGTTGGGCGCGGAGCCGATGCCGACGGTGAACAAGCGCGAGCCGCCGAGCCTTTGGTGGATGAGCTTAAAGAGCGCGGCTTCGTTACCCACCGCGCCATCGGTGAGAAACACCACCTGGCGCACGCCGCGAATCTCCGCCTCCTGGTCGAGGGCAACCTCCAGGGCGGCGCACATCTCGGTGCCGCCGCCGGCGCTGAGCGCCGAGTCCCAGTTCAGCGCCTGCTGCCGAGACAGGTAGCTCGAGGGACGCGGCGCGGAGAACAATAGCCGCGTGCTCGAGTTGAACTCGACGACGTTGAAGCGATCGCCGTCGCGCAGGCGCTCGATGGCAAACATGAGCGCCCGCTTCGCGTGGCGTATGGACGCGCCGCCCATGGAGCCCGAGGTATCGATGACGAAGATGACCTCGCGCCGGAGCAGGCCGCGGGTCGGCGGCGCTTCCGGCGGCATCACCATGAGCATGGCGTAGGTTTCATCGCCGACCGCTTCGGTGAACAGCGCCGCCCGGGGCGCATCGCCGATTTGCGGTGACCAGGCGAGCACGAAATCCCGATCCGCCCGTTCGCTGCCGTTGACAAAACCAATCTGCGCCGTCCCGGCGCCGTCTTCTTCCACGTCAATGGCGTGGCTTGCGCTCTCCACCCGAGCCAGCGGAAATCCCGCCTCCAGTTTGATGCTGAGCGTGACCGGGTTTATCGCGCCTTCGGCTGGATGAAGCACCGGCGGCGTAATGCGCGAGGCGTCCGGTACCTGGTCGGTGTCGACAGACCAGCCGTTGCCCTGGAACGCTGTCAGAGACTCTTCACGCAGCGTCGTTCGCCCGGGAACATAACGTGGCCCCACCACCATGGGAAAACGCAGGCCGAACTCTCCGTCGTAGTAGCGCAGCGACTGCTGGTATTCGATCTCCACCAGCACGCTGTCGCCGGGACCGATGTTGGCCACCGAGGTGGTGAAAATATTGGGCCGCTCCTGTTCGACCAGGGCGGCGCGCCGTCCGGACTGCTTGGCGTCGTGATAAATTTTCTTTGCCTCCTCCCGCTCCTTGATGCGGCCCTCCACCAAGCGATCGCCGATGTGCATACGCATCCGGTCCACCGCGGCGGTCTCGGGCAGGGGAAAAACATAGATCCCCTCGGTCCAGGTGTTGCCCGGGTTGTCGAAGCGCTGGCTTACGCGGACCCGGGCGATCATCCCGCTGACTCGCATATTCACGTCCGTGGCCACGGTGGGGGCCGGCATGTAGCGGCCGGGTTGCGGCGTTCGGAGGAGCAGGCTGCCGGCCCCCACGTCGCCCGGGCGCAGCGTCTCAGTGATGGAAGCTGCGCCTTCGGTTGTGGTTTCGATTTCGTTCTCGGCGCCGGCGACTTGCGCCGTGAGCAGGAGTGCTGCGAATATCGGGAAAATTGTTCTCATGACTTTGTCCCCGGTGGCGGTGCGGCCGCATGCAGAAAATCAGGCACGCGCGTCCGTGTCTTATTTCGTCGTAGAAATTTCAGCGCTTACTTTTGGCGTCATTGGCGCCGAAGCGGGGACAAAACTCGGCTGGAAAATGGCGATAATGTGCCGGCAAAAGCTGGGCGATTTAAATTCGCAACAAATGGAGTGTGAGAATGAGCAGTTACCGCATCGCGGTCATTCCCGGAGACGGTATCGGCAAGGAAGTCGTGCCGGAAGGTATCCGCGCGCTGGAAGCGGCGGGTAAACGCTTCGGGATCCAATTCAGCTTCGACGAGTTTGCCTGGAGCTGTGAGCAGTACAAACAGACCGGGCGCATGATGGAGGAGGACGGGCTGGACCGAATACGCGGTCACGACAGCATTTTCCTCGGCGCCGTGGGTTTCCCCGGCGTGCCGGATCACGTCTCCCTATGGGGTCTGCTGATCCCAATCCGGCGCGAGTTTCATCAGTACATCGCGCTGAGGCCGGTGCGACTGCTCAAAGGGATCGAGTCGCCGTTGAAAAATCGCACCGAGAAAGACATCGACTTCATGGTGGTGCGGGAAAACAACGAGGGCGAGTACTCCGAGATCGGAGGGCGGCTTTACCGAGACACCGACGCCGAGATGGCGGTTCAGGAAAACATCTTCACTCGACGTGGCGTCGACCGGGTGATGCGCTACGCCTTCGAGCTGGCCGGAAAGCGTGATGCGAAGCACGTGACGTCAGCGACCAAGTCCAACGGCATCATTCACACCATGCCCTACTGGGACGAGCGCTTCAAAGCCATCGCCGCGGAGTATCCGGAGATCAAGACCGACCAGTTCCACATCGACATATTGACGGCGAATTTCGTGCTGCATCCCGACTGGTTCGACGTGGTGGTGGGCAGCAATCTGTTTGGCGACATCCTGTCCGACCTGGGTCCGGCGGTGGCGGGCACCATCGGCATCGCTCCTTCCGCCAACATCAATCCGGAGCGCGAATATCCTTCCATGTTCGAGCCGGTGCACGGATCGGCTCCGGACATCACCGGCAAGGGCATCGCCAATCCCATCGGTCAGATCTGGTCGGGCGGCATGATGTTGGATCACCTCGGGCACCGGGATGCCGCCCAGGCGGTGGAGCGAGCGATCGAGACGGTGCTGGCGGAACCCGGCCTGC
>JBFIYQ010000288.1:0-3607 GCA_041605275.1 Gammaproteobacteria bacterium | reverse complement strand
GTCCACCGTCTGGGTGGCGTCGAAAGGTCGCGCCGGTGACGAGCGGGCAAAGTTGGCGAGCTCGCGGTTGAATGCCTCCACGCTCGAGCGCCCGTCGGTAAGCTCCACCTGAGTCACCCAGGTCAGGCGTTCGAAGTCCACCAGGCGCGCGCCTTCTTCGGCCCGGCCAAGAGCGTGAAGCGCGGTGGGTTTGTAGGCGAGGCTGGCCACGTCGTGGGGATGGCGTTGAAGACACGCATCGCACACATCCAGCGCGGCCTGAAAATCCTCATTGGCGAGCAGGGCGAAGACCAGGTGGCTATAGCCCATGGTGTCGTCCGGCCCAAGCTCGACGGCCCGGCGTCCGGCATCGATGGCCTCCGGGAGCCGACCGAGACGGCGTAGCGCCCAGCAAAGCCTTGCGTGGGCGGGTGCGTTATCGGGATCGAGAGCAAGAACCCTACGCTGGCTGCGTTCCACGTCGCTCCAGCGGGCCACTTTCGCCTGCATCTGGCCTAGCCTGGACCAAACTTCTGGATCATCCGGGGCGAGCTGCGTTGCGCGGGAAAACGCCTCCAGCGCCTCCTCGATTCGCCCCAGCTCAGCCGTCAGCCGGCCGGCTTCGAGAAGAGGGCGCGGATTCGAGGGATCGCCGGCCGCCTCCGCCTGGCAAGCCTTGAGCGCCAGCTCCAGTCCGGCCCGATTGGCGCTGCCGGATCCTCCCTGCATCCAGGACTGCGCCCGATCGCGGGCTTCCTTTGCGCGCAGTTGCACGTCAGCGCCGTCGCTGGAGGTGATTGTCGGTGGGCTCAAGTTTGTTCTCGTGGATGAATCGTTTCGCCTAGGCGTTTTGGATGAGTCGTTTCGCTGGCTGTATATGATGCGTCACAAAGCCGTCAGGCAAAAACAAAACGTGAGTGTCTGAAAGTGGTTCGTGCCGAAGGGCTTAAATGGGTAGGGCGGATGTTTCAGGACGCTGCCTGCAATACCACAGTTACTTTACATAATATACATTATGCGAAGTTATCGAGGGATCCGGACAATACCGGGGGACGCCTTGCCCCCCGGCGCTGAGCGCTATCAGGCCGCGGCTTCCATCTCAGCCAGAGCGGCATCCAGGCTCTGCTCGATGATGTCCAGACCTTCGTCTACCTGAGCGTCGGTGGCCGTCAGCGGCACCAGCACGCGAATCACGTTGCCGTAGGTGCCGCAGGACAAAAGGATCAGACCGCGCTCAGCGGCCTTGGCCACCACCGCCTTGGTCAGATCCGCGGCCGGCTGGGCGCGGGCCTTGTCCTTGAACAGCTCGATGGCGACCATGGCGCCCAAGCCCCTGACCTCGCCGATACAGGCGAGCCGCTGGGCCATGCGCTTGAAGCGCGACTGCATGTGATCGCCGAGCTTCAGGCTTCGCTCCAGCAGGTTTTCCTCTTCGATCACGTCCAAAACCGCGATGGCCGCGGCGCAGGCCAGCGGATTACCGCCGTAGGTGCCGCCTAATCCCCCCGGGCCCACCGCGTCCATGATCTCGGCGCGACCGATGACCGCGGCCAGCGGGAAGCCTCCGGCGAGGCTCTTGGCGGTGGTGATGACGTCGGGGACCACGCCGCTGTGCTCGATGGCGAAAATCTTGCCGGTGCGGGCGTTGCCCGCCTGCACCTCGTCGGAAATCAGCAGAATGCCGTGGTCGTCACAGAAGCTCCGCAGCGCTTTCAAAAACTCCGGTGGCGCAATGTAGAAGCCGCCTTCGCCCTGAACCGGCTCGATGATGACGGCGGCGATGCGCTCGGGCTCCAGATCGGTCTTGACCAGGGTGTGCAGCGCGCTGAGAGAGTCTTCCACCTCGACCCCGTGCAGCGGCACCGGAAACGGCACGTGGTAGATCTCACCCGGCATCGGCCCGAAGCCACGCTTGTAGGGGTCGACCTTTCCGGTCAGACCCAAAGCCAGCAGCGTGCGGCCGTGGAAACCGCCGGAAAAGGCCACCACCGCGGTGCGTTTGGTAAAGGCGCGGGCCACCTTGATGGAATTTTCGACCGCTTCGGCGCCGGTGTTCACCAGCAGGGTTTTCTTGGCGAAGTCTCCGGGGGCCGCGGCGTTGAGCCGCTCGGCAAGCGCCACGTAAGGCTCGTACGGCGCCACGTGAAAGCAGGTGTGGGTGAAGCGCTTCATCTGCGCCTCCACCGCCGCCATCACCTTGGCGTGCCTGTGACCGGTATTGAGCACGCCGATGCCGCCCGCGAAGTCGATGTAGCGCTTGCCCTCCACGTCCCACACCTCGGCGTTTTCGGCGCGGTCGGCAAAGATTCCGTGGATGTTGGCGGCGCCTTGGGCCACCGCGGCCTGACGCCGCTGCATCAACTCGGAATTGGTCGTCATAGAAAATCTCCTGAAATTAAAGTTCCCTGATTCGAGTACGCTTGAAGGGCAAAGCGCTATAACCGCCCTGCCCCGTGCGTTTAGCTGGAAAACGCCTGGATCCCGGTTTGCGCGCGGCCGAGGATCAGGGCGTGGATATCGTGGGTGCCTTCGTAGGTATTCACCGCCTCCAGGTTCATCACGTGGCGAATGACGTGGTACTCGTCGGCAACACCGTTGCCGCCGTGCATGTCCCGCGCCACCCGGGCAATGTCCAAAGCCTTGCCGCAGTTGTTGCGCTTGAGCAGAGATACCGCCTCCGGCGCGGCGTTGCCTTCGTCCATCAGCCGCCCGAGCCGAAGCGCCGCGTGGAGCCCCAGAGTGATTTCCGTCTGCATGTCGGCCAGCTTTTTCTGGATCAGCTGGTTGGCGGCTAAGGGCCGTCCGAACTGCTTGCGCTCCAGGGTATAGCTCCGGGCCGCGTGCCAGCAGAACTCCGCCGCCCCCATGCTGCCCCAGGCGATGCCGTAGCGGGCGCGGTTCAAGCAGCCAAAAGGCCCCTTGAGCCCCTCGACTTCGGGCAGCAAGTTTTCCTCCGGGACGAACACCTCGTCCATGGCGATTTCCCCGGTGGTAGAGGCGCGCAGCGAGAACTTACCTTCGATCTTGGGGGTGGTCAGGCCCTTCATACCTTTTTCCAGGATGAAGCCGCGGATGGTGCCGTCCTCGTCCTTGGCCCAGACCACGAATACGTCGGCGATCGGCGCGTTGGTGATCCACATTTTGGCCCCGCTTAAGAGGAAGCCTCCGTCGGTCTTCTTGGCCCGGGATTTCATCCCGCCCGGATCGGAGCCGAAATCCGGCTCGGTGAGGCCAAAGGCGCCCACAAGTTCCCCGGTAGCGAGCTTTGGCAGGTATTTCTCTTTTTGCGCCTCACTGCCGTAGGCGGAAATGGGATACATCACCAGGCTGGACTGAACGCTCATGGCCGATCGGTAGCCGCTGTCCACGCGCTCTATTTCCCGCGCCGCCAGCCCGTAGCAGACGTAGCTCAAACCGGC
The DNA here is from genome assembly GCA_041605275.1 of Gammaproteobacteria bacterium. Taxonomy (GTDB): domain Bacteria; phylum Pseudomonadota; class Gammaproteobacteria; order HK1; family HK1; genus CAMYJH01. The sequence continues at coordinate 209 of JBFIYQ010000288.1, read as the reverse complement.
GCAGCCGTAGCCTTCGATGGTGGACCCCAGCAGACCCAGCTCTCCCATTTCGTCGAGAATGGCGCGGTCGAAATGCTCCTGGCGATGCGCTTCCAGGATCCGCGGCATGAGCTTTTCCTGGGCGTACTTGCGTACGCTGTCGCGCACGATGACCTCTTCCTCGTTGAGACAGGCTTCCAGCATCAGCGGGTCTTCCCACTGAAACTGGG
>JBFIYQ010000287.1:0-3628 GCA_041605275.1 Gammaproteobacteria bacterium | reverse complement strand
TTTCAGCGGCGGCGTCACCACCACAAGCGGTGGCTCGGCGACCATCACAAACGCCGGGCTGCTATCCATCAATACCGGCTCACCATTTTCCTTAGACGGCGCTTTTCTGCAGCAAGGCGGCGGCGGTACCTCTCTGGACGACACCATCGCCACCACCGGCGACGCCGTCACCTTCACCGATTTGGTGTCCCTGTCCACCAACACCAGCGTCACCACCGCCGGCGGCGCGGTGACCTTCAACTCGACCCTGGACGGGCAGAGCGCCGGCGCCCAGAGCTTCACCATCAACTCGGGCGGTGGCCTGGTCACCTTCCCCGCGGACGTGGGCGGCATCAACGCGCTTGCCAGCCTAGACGTTCAGGGTCCGCTCAGCCTGACCAGCGGCGCGCTTACGACCATCAACACCACCGGGGCCACAAGTTTTGGTGACACGGTGACAGCGACGCCCAATACGTCGCTGACCGTGAATGCCCCGCTGACGGTGATCAGCGATGACTTGACTTTCGATGGTGGCTCGGAGGCGCTAACGCTCGGCGGCGCCACTACCGTGGCCGGCAACACCGTTATCACCGTCGACAATCTGAGCTTTGGCGGGGGGGTAAATGGGGCCGGGGGCAGCCTTACCATCGTGCCCGCGACCACCGGCACGGACCTCACCATCGGCGGCGTCGACCCGCTGATGAGCACCGCCAACGTGGCGCGGCTGTTCGGCTATTCGGGCACGCTCAATGTCGGCGGGACGCCTGACGCAGCCATTACCAACCCGAACTACTCCGGAAACGTCACCGTGGTGCGTCCGCTGATTGTCAACGGAAACCTCACCGTTGTGGGCTTAGGCGATGTGCTTATAGACAACCTGGCGGGCGGACGACTCGGAGCAACGGGTACGCTCAACGTGGTAGCGCTCGGCGTCGATGCCGCAACGGCAGCGGCCGCCGGAGTGATCGTGCCGGGCGGGTATAGCAACAACGGGGGCACTGTGCTGGACACAGACCCGGGTCTGAGTTCTGTGTCTATGGCGGCCAACGTGCTGGGTATTTTGGCCACTTCCGCCATCGGCAGCTCTTCTGGAGGCGGAAGCCTTGTAGTCAATGTGAACATTCAGACCGAGGTGGCGACCGGGGCGAGCCAGGTCTTCGTCGACAGCAGCTCTAATGTGGTCTCGTACACGCTTAGCAAGAATCCGGCGCTGTTTTTCAGCATCCCCGGAATCGTCAACAGCTACGCGCTCGCCGGACTATTCGACCCGTTCATTCTGTCTGACGCCAACCTGGTGCGTACGTTGAGGACCGGTTTACAGGCCACCCTGGCCGAGCTCGGCTTCATCGACACCGGGCTGTTTCTGCTTCCGGATGCGTTTACCAAACCCGACCCGGCCATCCTTCCGGCGGCGCTGAGCGATCCCGACTTTCCCGCGGATCTGCGCCCCGAAGACCCGGACGACGAGGAGGCGTGGTGGGAGTATTTCGAGCAGGTGGTCCGGGATTTCGTGCGCGAGCGCTTCGCCGCGCCGGAGAACGCGACGCCAGAGGAAATGCTCACCGCCGAGAGGCGCATCACCAAGGAGATGACCGACGTGGTCACCTACTACGAGCAGGTGAGAACCAGGGAGCGCGCGGTCTACGCCCGGCAGCAGCAGCTGCTGGAATCGGGAGCGCAGATCGAGGACGGCGACTCCGTTCCGCCGCCCGTGCCGCTGGGGCAAATCAAAGCCACCCAGGACCAGAGCCAGATGCCCGACCTGTGGTCCTCCGGATACGGGTCCGGCGGCTACGTGGGCAAAAGCTGGCAAGAGGGCGGGATGGGTGTCGAGATCGCCTGGTGGCCGAGACCCGCGACACCGAATAGCGGCCCCATCGGATGATCCGAGCTAAAAATCCGAAACTCCATCAACTACGCTAAAGCGAGTCTTAGCGCTTGCTTGGCAGTGCATCGGCGGCGCAACTGGTCAGCCGACGGGATTCAGGTATCATCCGGCTTCCTCTTAACCTTAAAAACACAGTTTTCAGTTATTAACGCTTGACCATGACTAACCAGGTACTGTTTTACGAAGAAGCGACACCGGTGACCAAAGATCGGCACCGCGACTGGTTCGTCGAGACGGGGCACGATTACTCTTTTGCTCAAAGCACGAACTCGGTGCCGCTGATGGCGGTGGAGTTTCTGTCTGCTGGGCGCGAGTACGCCATCGTCTTCGCCGGCGCAGACGGGGGCACGACGATTCCGGTGGCAATCCTCGGCATCGAGGACAAGCAAAATCTTTACGTAACTGACGAAGGCGGCTGGAAGGCGCACTACATACCCGCCTTCGTGCGCCGCTATCCGTTCATTTTTGCCATCGACGGCGAGGGCAAGACATTCACTTTGTGTATCGACGAGGGATTCGCGGGCTGCAACCAGGAGGGTCACGGACGCCCGCTGTTCGACGACGAGGGCGAGCGCACCGAATATTTAGAAGGCGTGCTCAAGTTTCTTCAGGAATACCAGGTTCAGCACCAGCGCACCCAGGCCCTGGTGAAGAAACTCAAGGAGCTGAAGCTGCTGGAACCGATGCAGGCCAACGTGGCGCTCAAGTCCGGTGAGAAGCATTCGCTGGCAGGATTTCAGGTGGTCAGCCGGGCGAAGCTCAACGCATTGTCCGCGGACGGCATCCATGACTTGTTCAAAAGCGGGGCGCTCGAGCTGATCTATTCGCACCTCCAGTCCCTTGCCAATTTCGGCGCCATGGTCGACCGACTGGCGGGTCACCGAAACGTTTGACAACGCTGTGAGACTCCTCCCGCGGCGGGCGCTTAAAAGCTCCAAAACCCAAAAAAGCTATTTAAATCTCATGAACTTACGTACGTTTCGGTGAATACCCTTTCAACTTATTCTGTTCTATACTTTTTCTACAATTTCCTGGCGCTAGCCGAAGAATCCAAGAAATGCCTGCCGGTGGAACCCGTCCCCGGTTCTGTACTGGCATTGAGACCGGGGGCGCCGCTGCATCCAAAGTTTTCTACCCGCGTGCGGTTTGAGGTAATCGAGCTCTAGACGCCATGGCGAGAAAAGCCGCCACGCTTTCTATCGTGTTTGCCGACATCAGCGGCAGCACCCGGCTTTACGAATCGCTGGGCGATTCGGTGGCGCGGGAACTCATCGCGCAATGCCTGGCCGTGATGACCGAGTATATCGAGAAGAGCGGTGGCAGGGTCATCAAAACCATCGGCGACGAAATCATGTGCACCTTTCCCAGCGCCGATCAGGCGGTGGAGGCGTCCATCGGCATGCAGGAGGGTGTGGCGGAGGATCTGCCGGAAATCAATCCGAACACGCCATCCACCATGGCCATTCGCGTCGGCCTTCACCATGGACCCGCGATTCTGGAGGGCGGCGACGTGTTCGGAGACGCCGTCAACGTCGCCGCGAGAATGGCGGGACTGGCAAAAGGCGGACAAATCATCACCACCCAGGATACAGCAAACACGTTGCACCCCACGCTTCGATCCAGCACGCGGCACCTGGATCGCATTCCGGTCAAGGGCAAGTCCGAAGACATCGACATCTTCGAGGTCATCTGGCAGGCGGAGGACGTGACGCGAATGGCCACCGGCCTGCTCAAATCCCAGGATAGACCGGGCCAGCTGGT
>JBFIYQ010000286.1:0-3637 GCA_041605275.1 Gammaproteobacteria bacterium | reverse complement strand
TTCAAGAAACAGATCTCGGGATTCAACGTCGAGCGCCTAGGCAACAGCGCCCGTTCACTCGCCCTGGGACGCTTCGCCTACGAGGCAGCGCGGGCTTACGCCCGGGACCGCAGCCAGTTCGGCCGGCCGATCTGCGAGTTCCAGGGAATTCAGTGGAAATTCGCCGAGATGAAGATGCAGCTCGAGGCCGGCTCACTGCTGCTATACCGGGCCGCGTGCCGAGCCGACCGCGGGCTTCCATCCGCCGACGACACCGCCATCGCCAAAGCCTTTTGCAACCGCGCCGGTTTCGAGGCGGCGAGTGAGGCGCTGCAGGTGATGGGTGGCGCCGGCTACAGCCAGGATTCGCTGGTGGAGTATTGCTTCCGCAGGACCCGCGGATGGATGATCGCGGGCGGATCCGTGGAGATCCTCAAAAACCGGATCGCCGAAGGCGTGTTCGAGCGCCGCTTCCGGCAGCGGCCCTGAACCGTTGGCATCGGCGAATCTAAAAACACTTCCCCCCGGCGGAACGGACGCGTGAGCGAAAGCCGGATTTTCCGCGCTCTGTTCGAGCCTCGGACCGTCGCCCTCGTCGGCGCTTCGGGGGACGAGCGCAAGAATACCGCCCGCCCCCAGCGCTTTCTGGCGAAGCACGGATTTCAGGGCCGTGTGGTCGCGGTCAATCCCAATCGGCGGGAAGTTCTCGGTGTCCGCGCTTTCAAGAGCGTTGCCGAGATCCCCGGGGGCGCGGACCACGCCTTCGTGATGGTCCCCGCGGCTGCCGTTGCCGAAGCCATCGAGGCTTGCGGCGATTCGGCGGTGCCCGTCGCCACCATCTACAGCGATGGTTTTGCCGAGTCGGGGACCGAGGGCATCGCCCGTCAGAAGGAGCTGCTTGCTCTGGCGCGGTCCAGAAACGTTCGCCTGCTGGGCCCCAACAGCATGGGAATCGTAAACGTCCACTCCGGCATGGCGCTCACCGTGAACGCGGTGTTGGAGCTTCCCGAACTGAACCAGGGGGGTCTTTCGGTCGTTTCCCAGAGTGGAAGCATTATCGGCACGCTGCTTTCCCGTGGGCAGGCGCGGGGCCTCGGATTTTCCAAGCTGGTCTCGGTGGGGAACGAGTCTGACCTGAGTGTTGCCGAAATCGTCGACTACTTGAGTCAGGACGACACGACCGCCGCGGTGCTGCTGTTTCTCGAAACCCTGCGCAACGAGGCCGCGCTCGGCGAGGCCGCGCGCAAGGCCTTCGAGGCGGGCAAGCCGGTCGTTGCTTATAAGCTCGGGCGTTCCGAGGTGGGCAGGCGTCTGGCGGCGACGCATTCCGGCGCCATGACCGGCGCCGGCGAAGCGGTGTCGGCGTGGCTGCGTCATCACGGCATCGTGCGCGTCGACATGCTCGAAGGGCTGATTGAGGCGCCGCCGCTGTTTCTGAGCTCGCGCCCGCCCTCAGGCCGGCGCGCGGCGGTGATGACCACCACCGGCGGAGGAGCCGCCACCGTCGCCGATCGGCTTGGAAGCTTAGGCATCTCTATCACCACACCGCCTCCGGCGCTGGTGGAACGCATGCGCGCACACCGGGTGGATCTCGCCGGCAAGACTCTGGTGGACCTCACCATGGCCGGCACCCGCCCGGAGGTAGCGCGGCAAGCCATCGAGGCGCTGTCGGACTCTCCCGAATGCGACGTCGTCGTGGTGGTCGTCGGATCTTCCGGACAGTTTCACCCGGAAATCGCCGTGCGCCCGATCATCGACGCCGCCGGCGCTAGGGAAAAACCGCTGGCCGTTTTCATCCTGCCCCAAGCGGAGGAGTCGCTGAAGTTGCTGGCCGAGGCCGGCATTGCCGCGTTCCGCACCCCCGAAGGCTGCGCCGACGGGGTGCGCGCCTATCTCGACTGGCGCGCGCCGGAACCGCCGGTCCCGCTGAAACAGCGTGAGCTTGCTGCGGTGCGCGAGAAACTGAGCGCGCGCGGGAGCGACTTGCTGGACGAGCGCGCCGCATGCCGGGTATTCGAAGCCCTGGGGATCAAAGTCGCCCGAAGCACGGTGATCGAAGGACCGGGCGAGAACATCGATTTGCACTTTCCTGTTGCCGTCAAGCTGCTCTCCTCGAGAATCTCCCACAAGAGCGATCTCGGCGGAGTTATATTGGATCTCATGAACCAGGAGTCGGTGCACGCCGCCTGCCGGGAGATAGCCACGCGCCTGGGCCACGAGCGTTCCGCGGTGCCCATCGAGGGATTCCTGGTTCAGGAAATGGTCTCGGGCCTCGCCGAGGCGCTGGTGGGGTTTCACCGCGATGCGGAAGCGGGCCCGGTGGTGACGCTGGGCGTCGGCGGGACGCTGGCCGAGGTGTATCGAGACTTCAGCGTGCGCTGTGCGCCGGTTAGCGTGAAGACGGCCCACGACATGATCCACGACGTACGCGGCTTCGCCGGCGTTCGCGGACACCGCGGCGCCCGGCGCGGCGATCTGGATGACCTGGCCAGGGCAGTTTGCGCGCTGTCGCAGCTGGCGGCGCTCAAAGATCCGCAGGTGCTGGAAGCGGAAATCAACCCGCTAATCGTCAAATCGAAGGGGGAGGGCGTGGTGGCGGTGGACGGGGTGGTGCGCGTTAACGCAGGCAACTGAAGCGACAAAATGCGCCGATGTCGAGACGGCCAAAGGTTATTCTGTTCAACAAGCCCTTCGGCGTGTTGTGCCAGTTCAGTGCCTCGGAAGGACGAAAGACCCTGGCCGACTATATCCCGATTAAGAACGTGTACGCAGCCGGGCGGCTGGACTTGAACAGCGAGGGCCTGCTGGTGCTCACCGACGACGGCAAGCTGCAGCAACGTTTGAGCGATCCGCGGCATAAGCTCGAAAAAATATACTGGGTGCAGGTGGAGCGAACGCCGGGAAAAGAGGCCTTAGATGCGCTCGCGCGCGGTATCGAGGTCGACGGGCGCATGACTTTACCGGCAATTGTGAAGAAGATAGCCGAGCCGGCAGCACTTTGGGCTCGGGAGCCGCCGATCAGGTTTCGCAAGAACGTGCCCACGGCGTGGCTCGAGATCCGGATCCGCGAAGGACGCAATCGCCAGCTGCGGCGGATGACCGCGGCGGTGGGACACCCGACCCTGCGCCTGATTCGCTACGCGGTGGGGCCGTATAAGCTCAATGGTCTCGCTCCCGGGGAGTGGCGTACGGCGGACGATCGCTTGCCCGGCTGAGCAGCCGGAACGCATCGGTTTAATTCAGCATTCGCGCGTAACCGCGGATCGCGGGCGTGCGTGTTGTCCTACGGGGATGGATTCGTTGGCGACCAGCGACTGGAAAATCCGCATCAGCATTCTCACCCTCGCGCACGTGGTGGGGACGCTGCACATCGTCTCGGTGATGGCGATGGCGCCGGTGATCCAGGGCGACCTCAATCTCAGCGTGACCCAGGTGGGACTGCTGGTGACCGGCTACTACGCCGCGCAGACGGTGTGCGCGGTGCCGGCCGGCGCCTTTTCGGATCGGGTCGGGGTGGGCTACGCGCTGGTGATCTCTCAGCTGCTTCTGATCGCCGGAACGCTGATCTTCAATCAGGCAACGAGCTTTACCCTGGCCATCACCGGCACCGTGGTCATGGGCATCGGCTACTCCATCGTCAATCCCGCCACCGCCAAGG
>JBFIYQ010000285.1:0-3650 GCA_041605275.1 Gammaproteobacteria bacterium | reverse complement strand
TTCCGCCCGCGCCGCCGCCCAAGGACTCATCACGAACGCGCCGCCGGCGTTGACCTTGCGCTTGCTGTCCATGGTCACCACGTTGGGACAGGCGAACAGCGCGGGATAAACGCCGTGGGGCGTGACAAAAGTTTCGTATTCGCGGGCAAGCGTTCTCACCTTGTCCTCGCCGAGACGTTCATCCACGATGACCGGTGGCGCGCCGCTCACGTCGATGCGCCCCTGGTGAACTGCTGAGTTCAAATCCATGCGGAAATCCACGAGAAAGGAGATCAGCTGAAACACCGCCGGCATGATCCGCCGGCCGCCGGAAGCGCCCAACGCAACGCGCACGCCGTCACCTCGGTCGACCACCGTCGGGCACATGTTGGCGAGCGGACGCTTGCCCGGCGCCATGGCGTTGGGGACTCCCGGCCGCGGATCGAACCACATGACGCCGTTGTTCATGAGCACTCCCGTACGCGGCAGCATCACCTTGGAGCCAAACACCGATAAAAGCGTCTGGGTGAGCGCAACCATGTTGCCTGACCTATCCACCACGCTTAGATGCGTGGTGCAGCTTCTGCCCTGATCGACATCGCCCATCTGCTCCAGGCGCTCGGCGTAACTCACGGCAAGGCTTTTTGCGTAGGCCGCGTATGCCGCCGCGTCGGGCGAAGCACCGGGTTCCCATTCGCTCTCCAGAATCTGAAGCGCGCGGTGAAGACTGGGTCCGGCGGTCAACTCGGGCGCCGCGAAAACCCGCGCCCCCCGGTAGCGCCGCTCCAGCGCGGGCACCACCCGTACCCGGTAACGCTCCAGGTCGTCTGCGGAAAGCTTGCCGCCGGATTCGCGCACATCGCTGATCAGCGCGGCCGCCAGATCACCGCGATAAAAATCTTCGGCACCCGAATCGCTGAGGCGCGACAGGGTGTCGGCCAGTTTTCCCAGCGTGATTGTCGGTGGCAGACCGCCCCACTCGCCGGCCGGCGCGAACCCATCGGGCAGGTAAGTGCGCGCGCTTTCCGCAAACGCGGACAGCCCTTTAGCCGCGGCGGCGATTTTCAGCGTCGCGAACCAGTCGGCGACGAATCCGCGTTTAGCGCTTTCGATAGCGGGAGCCAGGGCGTCCTTCCAGGAAACGCTGCCGAAGCGCTCCAGCGCGGTCGCCATCCCGGCGACGAACCCCGGCGTGGCAAACGCCAGCGGGCCGGTAACGTTGCGATCGTCCACCACCGCGGGCCAGCCGAAGAGATCCCCGTCCATGCCGCTTTGCGCCAGCGGATAATCCTCAGGGTCCAGCGCCAACGGGGCGCGCATGCCGAAGTCCACCACCTCGCAGCTATCGTCCGCCGCCCGATACACCAACATGTAGCCGCCCCCGCCGAGCCCGCTCATCCAAGGCTCGACGGTGCCGATGGCGAGCCCGGCAGCCACCGCCGCGTCCACGGCGTTGCCGCCGTCCTCGAGCACCCGCGCGCCCACCTCGGAGGCGAAATAATGCTGGGACGCCACCATCCCGCCCTTTGACTCGATCACGGGCTTTGTGATGTTCCAGGTCTCGACAATGGGCTGAAAGCTTTGCACCGGGCGCTCCTTTGCTGATCGAGGGAGAACTTTCGCAACTGCACGTGTATCGTATTTGCCCACCGCGTCATAGGCCATACCGAGACTTCTTTGTTCCGGCATTTCAAAACTGTGGAAGAACTGGCGGAGACGCTATCGCCTGAGCAGCCGGTGTATTGCTTTCGCCCCGGCGTCGTCGCGCAGCAGGCTCGCGCGTTCCTCACCGAATTTCCAGGACGGGTGATGTTTGCGGTCAAGAGCAATCCGCACCCGGCCGTGCTCCAGTGGCTGCACGAGGCCGGCATCCGTGATTTCGATACCGCTTCCCCCGGGGAAATGGAGCTCGTGCGCGGTCGATTACCTGAAGCCAAATGCTATTACATGCATGCGGTCAAGGGACGCAGCGCCATCGCCCGGGCGCGGCACGAATTCGGAATCCGGCACTTCGTCGTTGACCACCCGGCGGAGCTTAAAAAGGTGCGGGATGTCCTGGGCCGCGCCGACATTGTAGTCATGGTCAGACTGGCCACCCGAAGCGAGCAGGTCCAGTTCGATCTGTCGGACAAGTTCGGCGCGCCGGCCAGGGACGCCGCTGCGCTCCTCGACGCCGCCACCGCGGAAGGTTACGCCACAGGGCTTTGCTTTCACGTCGGCTCCCAGTGCCTCTCTCCCCATGCTTTCAGAGAGGCCTTCGACCAGGTGCGAAAAACACTGTCCGCCTGCAGTACGAAAATACACTGTCTCGATGTCGGCGGCGGCTTTCCCGTGGGCTACGAGGATGCCGATCCTCCAGCGCTTCAGCATTTCATCGACGTCATTAAAAGCGAATTCGCCGCACTGAGTCTCGAGCAATGCGAGCTCATGTGCGAGCCCGGCCGCGCGCTGGTGGCGGAGGGTATGAGCGTGCTTAGCCGAGTCGTGCTGCGCATAGACCGGCGCATTTACTTGAACGACGGAATCTACGGGAGTCTTCACGGCATGGTCATCGGGGTGAGGTTTCCGCTGAAACTCGTGCGCCCGGGGGTCAGCGCCGCGGCCCATGACACCGAGTTCTTTGCCTACGGCCCAACCTGCGACGGTCTCGACGAGTTGCCCCAGCGTTTGCTTTTGCCGCATGACGTGCGCGAAGGCGACTGGATTGAATTCGGCTGCATGGGCGCGTACACGCTGTCGCTCCGCACCACCTTCAACGGCTTTTATCCCGACGACTTCGCAACCATCGACGCGCCGTTTCGCGACACGGTCTCGCGACGGGCGCCGGCTCGCCTTTATCAGCACAAGTCCGCAGCATCATGAAGATTGTCTATAGCGAAGACCACAAGCTTCATCACGGAGCCAAGGAGCTCAACCGCGGTGAAATGGTGCCGCTGTTCGAAATGCCGAGCCGGGCCGAGATGATCCTCGAGCGATTGAAAGAGACTGGCTTCGGTGAAATCGTTGCGCCGGAAAGATTTGGCGACGAAGCCTTATACGCAGTGCACGCGGCGGATTACGTACGGTTTCTCGAATCCGCCTGGAGCGAGTGGGTGGCGGAAGAAGGCGACCAGGCATTCGCCATCGCCTGGGTTTTTCCCTGCCGGGGATTGAGGCAGACCGCGCCGGAGAGCATCCACGGCAAGCTGGGATACTATGCGTTCGACGTCGCCATCCCCATAGTCGAAGGTACCTGGCGAGCGGTGCGCTCCGCAGCCGACGTCGCGCTCACTGGTTTCGGATTGCTGAACGGCGGCGCGCGAGCGGCGTTCTCCCTGTGCCGTCCGCCGGGACACCACGCCATGCGCGATCTCGGCGGTGGCTACTGCTATCTCAACAACGCTGCCATCGCGGCACAGGCGTTGCGCGACTCTGACGCCCGCCGCGTCGCCGTCCTGGACGTGGACTACCACCACGGAAATGGTACCCAGAGCATTTTTTACCACCGCAGCGACGTGCTGTTCGTATCCCTGCACGGCGATCCGCAGTCCGAGTTTCCTTATTATCTCGGCTACAGCGACGAGACGGGTGAAGGCGCGGGAGAAGGATTCAATCTCAATTTGCCCATGCCCTCCGGCACGGCTTGGAAGGACTATTCCGCCGCTCTCACCGCGGCGCTTGCCCGAATTCGC
>JBFIYQ010000284.1:0-3662 GCA_041605275.1 Gammaproteobacteria bacterium | reverse complement strand
CTTCAGAACGCCGCGCCGACGACCGGCTAACTGTAAATATATACAGTATTCAAAGATGAGGTCAAGGGCGGCGCCGGCCCGCGGCGAAATACTGAAAAACTATGTTTTTCAACGGCCTGCGTATATCAGCGGTAGCGAAAGGCGGACCGTCCCGGTTGCACGCAGCACCCGCCTAATCCGGCTTCGGGCGGTGCACCATGGGCCCCAGCGGCCGCCCGCCGATAAGGTGAAGATGGAGATGGAACACCACCTGACCGCCTTCCCGGTTGCAGTTGATAATCAGCCGGTAACCCGGCTCTGCGATCCCCTCATCGGCAGCAAGCTTTTTTGCCGCCAGCACCATGTGTCCGACGAGCTCCGCGTCTTCCTCCTGTAGATCATTCACGGTTGGAATGAACTTGTTCGGGACAATAAGAATGTGCGTCGGCGCAGCGGGATTGATATCGCGAAAAGCGGTAACGCGTTCGTCCTTATAAACGATGTCGGCCGGTGCATCGCCGCTGATGATCTTCGAAAAAATAGTCGACATACATTTGCCCCTTTCGTTTTTAAATTGAGCGCCGTTATTTGAAGTGCGCCTTAAAAATGACGAAGCGGCGCGCTTTCAAGCGTCACACGAGCTGTCGGAACGGGTTTCCCCTCAAGGCGCGCCGATGCAGATTTAAATGCACGGTTTCACCCTTTTGACCCGCTTCATCGCGCCGCGCTATCGGGAAAAAGTCCTGTTACGGCGTGGTGTTATCCTATACGAGCGATTAGGCATACTCACCAGTGCAAATTCTGGATATCCTAGGACCCGAGAACCAGCCCAGAATAATGGCGATCCAGGAGGAGTTCCCATGGCCAGCGAGGCGCCCAATACCTTGCATCATTTTATAAATGGCAAGAAGGTTGCCGGTGAAAGCAACCGGTTTGGCGACGTTTTCAATCCCGCCACCGGTGAGGTCTCGGCGCGCGCGCCATATGCCAGCACCCACGAGGTGCGCCGGGCGGTAGAGGCCGCTAAAGCGGCTTTTCCAGGATGGTCGGCCACGCCGCCGGCGCAACGCGCGCGCATACTTTTCAGATATCGCGATCTTATTGAAGCCCACACGAACGAGCTCGCTCGAATCGTGTCGGCCGAACACGGCAAGACCTTGGACGACGCCAAGGGTTCGGTGCAGCGGGGGGCGGAGGTGGTGGAGTTCGCCTGCGGGATCCCCCAGCTGCTCAAGGGCGAGCACAACGAAAACGTCGCCATTAACGTCGACAGCCACTCGGTGAGGCAGCCGCTCGGCGTCTGCGCCGGCATCACGCCGTTCAATTTCCCGGCCATGGTGCCCATGTGGATGTACCCGGTGGCGCTGGCCTGCGGCAATACCTTCGTTTTGAAGCCTTCGGAGCGGGATCCGTCCTGCTCTCTGCGGCTCGCCGAACTGGCGATAGAGGCCGGTATTCCGCCGGGGGTGCTGAACGTCGTCATCGGCGACAAGGAGGCCGTTGACGCGCTGCTCGAGGATCCGGACGTGGAGGCCATAAGCTTTGTCGGCTCTACGCCCATCGCCGAGTACGTCTACAAAACCGGTACTTCTCACGGCAAGCGCGTTCAGGCCCTGGGCGGGGCCAAGAACCACATGGTGGTGATGCCCGATGCCGACATGGACCAGACCGTGGACGCGCTGATCGGCTCCGCGTACGGCTCCGCGGGCGAACGCTGCATGGCGATCTCCGTTGCCGTGGCGGTCGGGGACCAGACCGCGGACGAGCTGGTTAATCGGCTGAAGCCCCGCGTCGCCGGCCTCAAGGTCGGAGCTTTCGACGATGACGGTGTGGAAATGGGCCCGCTGGTCACCGAAGCCCACCGTAACAAGGTCAAAGGATACGTGGACCACGGCGTGGAGGAAGGCGCGGAGCTGGTGGTCGATGGTCGCGATATCAAGGTCAAAGGCCACGAGAAAGGTTATTTCATTGGGGGCTGCCTGTTCGACAAGGTCAAGCCCGAGATGAAGATATACAAAGAAGAAATTTTCGGACCCGTGCTGACCGTAGTACGGGCCAAGGATTACGAGGAAGCACTGCATCTCGTCAACGAGCACGAGTACGGAAATGGCGCTGCGATCTTTACCCGCGACGGTGACGCGGCGCGTGATTTCACCACTCGTACCAAGATCGGCATGGTCGGCGTCAACGTGCCGATCCCGGTGCCCACGGCGTATCACAGCTTCGGCGGCTGGAAACGCTCACTTTTTGGAGACCATCATATGCATGGACCCGAAGGTGTTCGTTTCTACACCCGGCTGAAGACGATCACGTCCCGCTGGCCGTCCGGGATTCGCGCTGGCGCAGACTTCAGCATTCCGCAGACGAGGTAGCCGAGCGAAACCGGCGCGGGTGGGTTGTCTTCCCGCACCACGCGGTGAGCGTTCGATTCGGCGAAGCGAAGGGGAGCGGTGATCAGGCCACGGCTTAGGCGCGTGGCGCGGGCGCGTGTTTTACTGACTCGAGGCGTCATTCGTGTGCGACCCTTTGTAAACATAAAAATTGTTTCGATTCCGCGCTTCGCGATGGGTGTCGTGCTGCTGGCATGGCTTCAGCTTGTCGCTCAACCCGCTTTCTCCAACAACCCCGACACGAACTCGGTTGCTCACGAGCCACCGCCAGTATTTTCGGATAACCCGGAAGAGGTTCCCTGGGAGCGAGTGCTTAGAATTCTCGTGCCCAGCGACTCGCTGGTGGAGCAGCTACCGCCGCTCAAAAGAGACACCCATAGATACGAGCTCAACCTGGTCAAGGAATTTGCCAGGACACATTTTCTGGTTCCGGTTTTTGAGCCCGTTTACCGCTGGGAAGATTTCATCCCCAATCTGCTTGCTGGCAACGGGCAAATCATCGCCGCAAATCTCCGGATCACTGACCGCCGAAAGTCGAAGATTGCTTTCACCGAACCGATTCACACCATGCGCGAACAGCTCCTGGTGCGGGCGGGCGATAAGATTGAATCGCCTTCCGATTTAGAGGGACGTGAAATTGCCGTTCGAGAGGGTTCGTCATTCTGGAACCTGATTCAGGATGTGCGAAAAGAATATCCCGGCATCCAGGTCCGGATTGTTCCTGAATATACCGCCCAAAAGTCCCTGTTCGAACGCGTGCTTCAGGGGCATTACGACATGGCGGTGGTCGATCTTTTCGCCTTTCAGCGTAATCAGGAGGACTGGCCCGATTTGAAGCTCGTGCCGGAGATCTTCGAGGACGACGTTATCGCTTGGGGAACGCATCCAGATTCTAAAAAGCTCCGAGAAAATCTCAACCGCTTCATACGCAAAGCCGAGCTGGCGCGGCAGCCGCAATCCATCTACAAAGTCGACCTCCCGGGCATCAAGGAGAAAAAGATCCTCAGGGTTCTGACGCGAAATAACGCCGTAACCTACTTCATCTGGCGCGGCAGGTTGATGGGATTCGAGTACGAGCTGATGAGGAAATTCGCCCGGGAGCAAAATCTTCAGCTGGAGATGATCATCGCGCCCTCCCGGGAGCACCTGATTCCGATGCTGCTTTGGGGCGGCGGCGATCTGATTTCGGCGTCTCTCACCGTTACTGAGCAAAGGCGGACCTACGGGGTCGAGTTTACCGATCCTTACAATCTGGTCAGCGAGGTCGTCGTGGCGCGCACCGACGACACCGAG
>JBFIYQ010000283.1:0-3703 GCA_041605275.1 Gammaproteobacteria bacterium | reverse complement strand
CTTCGGACTCAGATCCCGCGGCAATAGATAAGGCGCGTCGGTCTCCAGCATCAGCCGATTCAGGGGGATGCGGTCCACCAGCTCACGCAGATGTTGCCCGCGGCGCTCATCGCAAATCCAGCCGGTGATGCCTACGTGTAGATCGAGATCCAGATAAGCGTCGAGTTCATCGGCGGTACCGGTGAAACAATGAATGACCGCCTCGCCGAGACGCGCCCGCCTTGGTTTTAGAATTTCGACGAATTTCTCGTGGGCGTCGCGTTCGTGCATAAATACCGGCAGGCCGAGATCCGCCGCGATTTCCAGCTGTGCCTCGAACGCAAGCGCTTGCTGATCCCTAGGTGAAAAGTCTCGATTAAAGTCCAGCCCGGCTTCGCCCACGGCAACCACCTCCGGCCGCGCGGCCAGCTCTCGAATGACCCGCTCAGTTTCTTCGCCCCACTCCCTCGCTAAATGCGGGTGCAGACCGGCGGTAGAAAACAGCACCCCGGGGTGGGTCCGCGCGATCTCGCTGGCTTTTTCGCTTTCGTCTTCGCTTGCACCGGTGACGACAATCTGGGCCACGCCCGCGTCCCGTGCGCGCTGGATCACCGCATCCAGATCCCGCCGGAAAGATTCGTGGCTCAAGTTGGCGCCGATGTCTATGAGCTGCATGTCGCCGCCTGGGGCAAAAATTTCTCTACAATAAGCCGCCCTGCGCGCGCTCCGTGGGGGCGCGGCCGCGGGCGGACTGTATCCATAACGGCCGTTCGAGGCAAAGTGGCCGCTACGAAGAACTTTCCACCCTCGGGGAACGATGAAGGAGAGAATCTTGGCTGAACTCAAACACGTGGCGCTGGTGACCGGCGCCGGACGCAACATCGGCCGCGCCATCGTGCTGGAGCTGGCGCGGCGCGGATATCACGTGGTGGTAAACGGCCGCACGGATCAGAAGGCCGTGGACGCTGTCGCTGAGGGGGCTCGTGCCGTGGGAGTCGAAGCTATTGCGGTGCTTGCCGACGTGGGTGATTCGAATTCAGTAGCGGAGCTCGCTAAGACCGCTCTCGAGGCTTTTGGCAAGGTGGACGTGGTGGTGAACAACGCGGCCATCCGCCCCGAGAAGCCCTTTCTGGAGCTTCAAGACGAGGACTGGCACCGAGTGCTTTCCACCGACCTGCACAGCGCCTTTTACACCAGCCGCGCCTTTCTTCCGAAAATGGTGGCGCAGAACTGGGGTCGCATTATCAACCTCACAGGTATGAACGCCATGCACGGATACAACGGGCGCTGTCCGGTATCGGTTGCCAAGCATGGACTTTGGGGGCTGACCAAGTCGCTGGCGAAAGAGTTCGGCCCCAAGGGCGTTACCGTCAACGCAATCTCTCCTGGGCCAATTCGGTCGCAGCATCGGGACCCGTCAATGACCCACCACATCGAATCGCAGCTTGCCAAGATTCCCCTAGGGCGCCTGGGCGAGCCGGAGGATATTGCCGCCCTGTGCGGATTCCTCGCTTCGGACGAAGGCGGTTTCGTCAGCGGCCAGATGATTGCATCCAACGGAGCGGCGCAGACTTAGCTCGATGATCTACGCCCGCAGGCTTGATCGAACTCAACTCCAGAGCAGGGATAGGCGCGATGAATGATGCGAACAAGGCATCGTTGGCTAAATCATTGCCTTAATTTGCCATGGAGTTTTTTATCCGCAGCTATGGTTACGCGGCAATCTTCATCGGCACCTTCTTCGAAGGCGAGACGATCCTGGTGGTCGGCGGATTCTTGGCTCATCGCACATATCTGGAGCTGCCCTGGGTCATTACCGCGGCTTTTTTCGGCACCCTGTGCGGTGATCAGATGTACTTTTACCTGGGGCGCTTTAAAGGGGTCGAATTTCTGGAAAAACGTCCTCGATGGAAAAGGAAATCGGCTCGGGTTCGCCGGCTTCTTCGCCGCCACCAGACACTTGTCGTGCTCGGCTTTCGTTTCCTCTACGGCGTACGCACTATCGTTCCATTTCTAATTGGCGCGAGCAAGGTTCCGCCCTTGCGTTTCCTCGTTCTGAACGTCATCGGTGCCGCCGTCTGGGCGATCGCCGTGGGCGTGGCGGGCTACACCCTGGGGCGAACCGTCACTCTTTTTCTCGCCGACATCGAACTTTACGAGATGTGGATCTTGGGAATACTTGCCGCTGGAGGCATAGTAGTCTGGTCAGTCTGGTGGTGGAGGCAAAGGCGACAAAACGGCGAGGACCCGGCGCCGTGAGCAATCTAATCTTTGCTTCGCGCTTAAACCGTATCGAGAAACCCGTCAATAGTCATTAATCACCGCGCAGAATGAGTGAAGCGACCAAGCCAAGCAAAGAGAGCTATTTCACCCGCATCGGCGCGGAGATGGATAAGTATCTATCCGCGGATCGGTGGACGCTCAAGCAGAAGCTGGCGCTCAGCTGCCGTATGCTGGCGCGGGAAGGCCACGCGTCGGGTCTCGCCGGTCAAATCACCGCGCGGGCGGAGACACCGGGCGTCTTCTGGACCATTCGCTTAGGAGTCGGGTTTGACGAGGTCACCGCCGGTAACCTGATCCGCTGCGATGACGATCTCAATCCCTTGGACGGCGACGGCATGCCGAACCCCGCGACCCGGTTCCATATGTGGGTCTATCGTGCCCGCCGCGATGTCCACTGCATCGTGCACACCCACCCGCCCTACTGCTCGGCGCTTTCGATGATCGGCGAGCCGCTGGCGGTTGCCCATATGGACACGACGCCGTTGCATGACGAATTGGCGTTTCTTCCCCACTGGCCGGGGGTGCCGGTGGCGGACGAAGAAGGACACCTGATCTCGGAAGCGCTGGGTCCGAAGAAGCGGGCGATCCTGCTGGCCCACCACGGACAGCTGGTGGCCTGCGATATCGTCGAACGGGCCGCTGTGATGGCAATCACCATGGAACGCGCCGCGCGGCTGCAGCTCATGGCGCGTTCGGTGGGAGCGATAAATCCCATCGATCCCAAGCTTGCCAAGGAGGCCCACGACTACCGTCACCAGGAAAAGCACATCAAGGCGTCGTTCGGCTACTACGCGAGGCAGGTTTTGCGACAAGCGCCGGAGTGTCTTGAATGACCTCCGCGTCGGAACTGTCCCGGCGGCTTGCGGCGGAGTTCGTCGGTACGGCCGGATTGCTGGCCACCGTGGTGGGCTCCGGGATCATGGCGGAGCGCCTAGCGGGAGGAAACGTCGCCGTGGCGCTGCTCGGCAACACCATTCCCACCGGCGCCATACTGGTGGTCCTGATTCTGGTGTTCGCCCCCGTCTCCGGCGCGCATTTCAATCCCGCGGTGAGCCTGGCGTTCTTTGCCCGCCGGGAGCTGCCGCCTTTCGAAGCGCTGCTGTATGTGGTCGTCCAGGTGGCGGGCGGACTGATCGGAGTAGCGGCGGCGCACCTCATGTTCGAACACAGTGTGCTGCAGATTTCTCTCAATCCCCGCGAGGGTCCGGCCCAGTGGTTTTCCGAAAGCATCGCCACCTTCGGCCTGGTGGCGACCATACTCGGGACGCTTCGCTGGCGACCGGAAGCGGTGGCCTACGCGGTGGGGCTTTTCATCTCCGCCGGCTACTGGTTTACCGCCTCAACTTCTTTCGCCAATCCCGCGGTTACCGTGGCGCGTTCCTTCACCGACACTTTTACCGGCATCCGGCCCGTGGACGCGCCCGGATTCATCATCGCCGAG
>JBFIYQ010000282.1:0-3827 GCA_041605275.1 Gammaproteobacteria bacterium | reverse complement strand
TGGCTCAGAAACTCCCAGAACTTTCCGTCGACGCCGGAGGAGCTGGAGGTGGTGACGCCGTTGATTGCGCCCGAGGCCAGTGACGGCACCACTTCGCCCCAGGGCAGCTGCGTCGGGCTCGCGCCCAGCTTTGCGAAGAAGTCGGTACCGAGCCTGTCTACAGTGCGAATCTTCAGCCCCTTCAGGTTATCGATTTTCTCGATTTTCCATTTGGAGTAAACGTTCTGACCGGGCCACGGCACCATGTAGAGAATCTTCTGATTGTGTTTTCTCGCAATGCGTTCGTAGACCGGGCGCGAGAAAGTCTGCAATGCGCGCAACTCGATGTATCCAGAAGCCAGATACGGCACCGACTCAATACCGAAAAATGGCTCCTCGCCCACCTGCTGATTGAGCAGAATATCGCCGACGGGAACCAGACCATCGCGGACCGCGCCGAACATTTCCGGCCCCTTGTAGCCCAGCGAGCCGCCGGGATGAATCGTTATCTGTACCTCTCCCTTGGTGACCTCTTTCACCTTGTCGGCGAAAATTTGCGCGTTGGTGACGTGGAAATTACCCAGCGGCCATGCGAGCGGTAGATCCCACTTCTCCACCGCGAGCGCCTGGGACGATAGCGCGGCCGCGAGCACGGCGCCCGCTGCGGTGATGGCGGAACGGGTGCGGATTGATTTGGCCATGACTCCTCCTTTTTTTTATCGCTAGCAGGGTGACGGTCCGACACTCGAACGCGGACCGCGAGGCGATATTTGCCGGGTCCCTGCCCTGGGGGGAAGGGCTATCTTAAACCGGTGCCCTCTAGGGTTAAAGGCGGTATCGGTCAAAGAGTACCGAGCCAGGCGCTGATTAATCGCCCCAATTCGACCCACCGGCGATGACCGGAAAGCGAATTCGGCCAATGGTCATCAATGGCGCACCTCGGCGCCCGAAGCGGCAATGAGCAGGCGATCGAGAAGCCGCGTTGGCAGCAGTCGTTTTAGCACGCCGAAACCGTGGGTGGGCACGGTGACGTAATAGCGCGGTCTCGGCCGATCGCTCTCTAAAGCATGGATCACTTTTTTAAGCACCGCGGTTGCGGGCAACGTGAACGGCGGCTCGTTCTGGTTGTCGGCAAGTCTTTGCTCCAAAGCCCGGTATTGCTCTCGATGCGGGCTGTGCTCAGCGTCGATATTCGCTTTGAACGCGCGATAGGCGTTTTCACGGAAACGGCTGATAATCGGTCCCGGCTCGATTAGACATACATGGATGTTGGATCCGGCAAGCTCCAGTCTCAGAGTGTCACTCAGTCCTTCGATTGCAAACTTGCTGGCGTTATAGGCACCGCGAAATTTGAGGACGATAAATCCGAGCACCGAGCTGTTCTGAATGATCCGGCCCTCCCCCTGTGCGCGCATCACCGGCAGCACCCGCCGGGTGAGTTCATGCCAGCCGAAGAAGTTAGATTCGAACTGGGCGCGCAGCACCTCGGTGGTCAGATCTTCCACCGCGCCGGGCTGGCCGTACGCGCCGTTGTTGAACAGTGCGTACAGGCGCCGTCCGGTGCGCTCGAAAATTTCCTCCACCGCGGCGGCGATGGTTTTCGCGTCATTCAGATCCAGCCTGAGCGATTCGAAACCGTCGTCCGCCAGACGCCGCACGTCCGCGTCCTTGCGCGCGGTGGCGAAGACGCGGTAGCCGCGGGACTTGAGCCCTTCCGCCACGCACAATCCGATGCCGCTGGAGCAGCCGGTGATCAGCACCGCGCGGGACTGCGCTTTCGTCATTCCCCGTGCACCGTCAGAGTCAGCCGTCGGGTATGCGGCGCGAGGCGGTGCTCCCACACGAAGACGCCCTGCCAGGTGCCCAGGTCCAGCCGTCCGCGATCCACCGGCAGATTCAGCCCGGTCTGGGTGAGCACGCTGCGCACGTGGGCGGGCATATCATCGGGCCCTTCCGCGGTGTGCCGGAAGAGGGCGTCGCCGTCAGGCACCAGTCTCGACATGAAGCTCTCGAGATCGCTCAGCACCGTGGGATCCGCGTTTTCGCACAGCATCAGCGAGGCGCTGGTGTGGTGGATGAACACGTGACAAAGACCCGTTTCGATGCCCGATTCCTTGACCGCGCGCTGCACCTCGCCGGTCACTTCATAGGTTCCGCGACCGCTGGTACGAACCTTTATGGAAACCTGTTTCATCATCGGGAAAACCGACTCAGCATCGGTCGGCCGTATCACGGATTGAGGTGGATCACGGTCCAGACTCCGTGCTGCTTGCGGTAGCAGGTGCGCTCGTGAATCCGGTGTCGGTATTCGCCGCCCTGCCAGAACTCAATCAGTTCGGGCACAACGCGGTATCCGGACCAGTACGACGGCCTGGGAATGTTTTGATCGCGATATCGTTCTGTAATCTCCGCCATGCGTCGCTCCAGCGCGGCGTTGGAATCCAGCGGCTCGGACTGCTGTGACGCCCACGCGCTGATTTGACTGTTGCGCGGTCGTGTCGCCCAGTACGCTTCCGCTTCGTCGTCGGAGACGGTTTCCACCCGCCCCTCGATTCGCACCTGCTCCAGCAACGGCTCCCAGTAAAAGCAGAGGGCGGCAAGGGGAACGGCGGCAAGGTCTCTGCCTTTGCGGCTGTTGTGATTGGAATAAAAAACAAAGCCGCGCCGATCGTAACCTTTCAGCAGCACCACCCTGGAGGACGGCTGGCCGTTGGCGTCCACGGTAGCAAGGTTCATGGCGTTGGGCTCTACGATCCCGCATTTTCCGGCACGCGCGTAAATCTCGGCGAAGCGATCGAGCGCCTGGTCATAGAGCTTGTCAGTCACGGTAGTCATCTTTTTTTCCATACGGTATCAAGTCGCGGCTCAATGGGTCGTCCGCTCGGATACGGTCATGCTGTCTATCACCTGGGCGTAACCTTCGCGAAAGGTGGGATAACGAAAACGATACCCGCTCTCGAGCAACAAATCGTTGCGGCATCGTTTGCCCTGCCCGCCGCTCGTTTTCGCCGTCTCGCGGCGAGGCGCGGGGGCGTTCATTCGTTTCGCCAGCCAGTCCATCACCTCGCATTGGGCCGCCGGATCGCAGTCAACGCCGACATATAGCGGCGCCGGCGCGTCGAGCTTCAACAAGTGACGCAGCACTCCGGCGCAATCGTCCCGGTGAATCCGATTGGTGTAGCGCGGAGGCTGATCCACACAGGAAGCGCCGTCGCGAACCTGGCGAATAAGGCGGGTTCTGCCCGGCCCGTAGATGCCGCCGAAACGAACCAACGTGGCCGGTGAGGTTCCCTCCATCACAAGGCGCTCGCCTTCGAGCAGCTTTCTGCCGCTGAAACGCACGGGCTCGGTGGGCGAGCACTCGTCCACCCATTCGCCGGCGTCCTGGCCGTATACACCGGTACTGGATACAAAGAAAAATCTTCGAACGGAGCGACCGCCTTCCCCAAGAGCCTGCTGAACATTGCGCACGCCGGAAACATACGCGCGCTGGTAGGCAGCCTCGTCGCGTCCGTCGGCCGCGGCGGTGTAATAAACGAAATCTGCATCGGGAAGCGAGCGCAAAGTGGCGGGATCAGTGAGGTCCGCCGGGATAGCTTCCAGTGAGGACGGCAGCGCGCCGACGTTGCGGCGAAGCGCGTGAACCCGGTGACCGTCCTCGATCAGCATCAGTCCAAGGGCAATGCCTACGTCGCCGCACCCTGCGATGAGGATGTTCGACATCTCGGCATTTGCCTACCGCCGCATTAGGAAAGGGTTTCAGGTCATCGACCGGGTCAGCGCGCCGGTGCCCGCGTACAATAGCGGTATGGATCTCCCTGCTCAACTCGAAAACGCTTTTCCGGTGG
>JBFIYQ010000281.1:0-3827 GCA_041605275.1 Gammaproteobacteria bacterium | reverse complement strand
CTGGTGATTGAGAGTCAGGGCGAAGAAAGCGAGATAGATCGCTGCCGCCACCGCGAGGGTCGGCCATTCAACGCGCTTGTCTCGGTTGCGGCTCAAACGATCCTCCGGGAATCGGGTTCGTCTCGGGCATCCGGAACGGGACGCCAATGCCCAAGGCTACTGTCGAAGGCCATCGGCACAATGTGCTTTCGCGCACAAAACGGGATAAAGCGCAGCGTTTCATAAAAAATGATGAAGTAATGCAACAATTGAGGTACTACTAATCCAGATTAGGACCAAAGAGAGGATTAAATTGAGCAAGCGAGAGACCCTAGACACCTTCCGCCAGCGGCTGCGGACGGTGATACAGCAGTCGGGGATGAGCAAAACCGCCTTCGCCGAGGCGGTCGGCACCGACCGTTCGACCCTGTCCCAGCTCCTGGCCAGCGACGGCAAGCGCTTGCCCCGGGCCGAGACCGTCGTCGCCATCGCCCGTCACGCCCAGGTGAGCGTGGACTGGCTTCTCGGTCTCACCCAGGAGGGTCAGCTCGGCGCCGACGTGGTCAACGAGGCGGTGGCAGTCGAGCACCGGGCCGGTTCCCTGGCCGACCCCAGGCTTTACCAATGGCACGCGGAAGCGGCGGGATACAAGATTCGATATGTGCCCAGCACCATTCCGGACCTGCTCAAGACCGAGGAAGTCATTCGCTATGAATATCAGGGACGCGTCCCGCTGCGCCCGGAGGCGCGTATCGAGCAGGCCGAGGCGCGGCTGGCTTACAGCCGCCGGCCGGAGACCGACCTGGAGGTTTGCAGTCCGGTGCAGTCGCTGGAGTCGTTCGCCCGGGGCGAGGGGATCTGGAGAAAGCTGCCTATCGGTGCGCGGCGCTCCCAGCTGGACAGCATGGCCAAGCTGCTGGACGAACTTTATCCGACCCTGCGCTGGTTTCTATTCGACGGACTTAAGCGCTACTCGAGTCCGCTCACCATCTTCGGCCCGCTGCGGGCGGCCCTGTACCTGGGCGACATGTTCCTGGTGTTCAGATCCAACGAGCACATCCGCGTGCTCACCGATCACTTCGACAGTCTCATCCGCGCCGCCAGCGTGCAGCCCAACGAGACCCGGGACGTGATCCTGAAGCTCAGAAAAGAGCTGGGGTGAGGCACAAGCGCAAAACGCGAGTGAAAATGACCGCTATCGCCAGCCTGCCGATGTACGACTTCGATGAAGTCCGCGCGCACACCGACGCGCTGTGGCGGCATCTCGCCCGCTCCATGCGGCGCGCGGGCGTTGAGGACGTACCGGATTCGCTTACCCGGGCGGAGTCCTGCAGCTCGCTTTGGAGCCGCAGCGATTTGTTGATCAGCCAGACCTGCGGCTACCCGCTGATGCGCGAGTACCGATCGGTGCTGCGTCCCGTGGCAACCCCCCGGTACTCCGCCCCGGGATGCCGCGGCTCCGAGTACTGCAGCGCGATCCTGGTGCGGGCGGAGACAAGCCACCGGCAAATTGGGGCGTTCCGGGGCACCGTGTGTGCCGCCAACTCCCCGGGCTCCCAGTCCGGCTACAACGCGCTGCGGGCGCTGGTGGCGCCGCTGGCAAACAACGGCCGCTTCTTCTCCGAAGTCAGACTCACCGGCAGTCACCTTGGCAGCATCGAGTCGGTCGCCGCCGGCGAGGCGGACATCTGCGCCGTGGACTGCGTAACCCACGCCTTGCTAGACCGCTACCGGCCGTCCGCCCTCCATGGCACCCGCGTGTTGACCTTCACGCGGGGCTGTCCCGGCTTGCCTTTGGTGGCCCGCGCAAATCTTAATCCCGATCAATTCCGCCGTCTGCGCGCCGCGGTGTACGAGGCGCTCAGCGATGCGGAGGGCGAGTCGATCCGGGAGGCGTTGTTCATCGACGGCGTGGACCATCGGGAGCTGGAGGATTACCGGGTGGTTCTGGAGATGGAATCCGCGGCGATTGCCTCCGGATATACGGAGATCCGCTGAACTCCAAGAAAATTGGTGCCTGGCACCGTTTTTCGATTCATCTCAACCCACCCGGTAGATATGGTAGGGCCAGTCGCCGGCGTCGGGGGGAAGCGGCAGGGAGACCCACTCGGACATCGGCATGGCGCGGTCGCTCAGCACCAGGCCCCGATGCTGCACCAGCCGGTCGATCAATGGCGCGATTGCGGCGGCCAGACGCGCGTCGCGCACCGGATCGTCGCTGCCGATATCAGCGTGCGCGAGCGCCGCGGTGCGCCCCTCGCGCTGGATGTGCCGGGGAAGGGTGTCAAGGAAATCTCCGAGAAACAGGTGGTCCGGACGCGGGCTCACATCATCGGGACAGTGCAGGACGCGGTCGAAGGCGTAGATCTCCCGCTCGGGAAACTGCTTTCTCAAGAAATCATAGGTGCGCCCCTTGCCGAGCCCGATCTCGAGTATCGCGCCAGGGCGGTCGCCGACCGCTTCTCCGGCGAAGCGCAGACACGCGCGCTGGGTGCAAAGGCGCGCGATCATCAAAGACAAACGGTCGCGGGACATCGAGATCAATTCAATTGGTTTTAAAAAAGCAACGCTCAATGAAGGACAAATGCATCAGCGCTCGCAATCTTAAGTCACCCCGCTACGAGCTTGCCATGGCCGTTCCGCGACGCAATGGCGGGCGTTATACTCCAGCGACTTCGAGTCGCCGCCAGGCCCATTTTCGGAGGCAAAGATGAAAAACGGATTACCCGAATCGGTCACCTACCTCGTCATCGGTGGCGGCGTGCACGGTCTCAGCACCGCCTGGCATCTGGCTATGGAGCTCGAGGCCAAAGGCAAAGGCGGCGGCCGGGACATCATCCTTCTGGACAAGACCCGGCCCGGAGCTGGGGCAACCGGGATCGCATGCGGATGCGTCCGAAACTTCTACATGACCGAGCCTATACACGCCATCCTGAGACATTCCGTCGACGTCTGGAACTATGACCCGGTGGCCTTCGGGTTTCAGCAGGTGGGCTACATCTCCTGCGGTGAGGAAAACCAGATCGCGGACTACGAGCGCATCCACAGGAGCCAGAACAGCGTCGACTACCCCTCCGACGTCTACGTAGGAAAGGAGGCGCGTGATTTTCTCTCCAGCATCTGGCCCGACTTCAGGCACCACAGCATCGAGGTTGTGCTGCACGAGAAGCCCAGCGGCTACGCCGGCACCGCCCGGGCGGTAAAAGGGCTCGCCCAGATGTGCGAGCGCCACGGCGTGAAGATTTACTCCGGTGTAGAGGTGGAAGGCTACGAAATCAGCAACGGCCAGGTCAGCGCAGTGCGAACCAACCACGGAAACGTTCGCTGCGACATCGCCATCCTCGGTCTCGGCGCGTGGACGCCCCATCACTGGAAGATGCTGCAAAAGCCGATGAAGATCGACGTCGCCTACCGTGACGGTTCCGAGGTCAAGGACAAGGACATGTGGACCTACTGGAGGCTGGAGGAGGGCGAGATCTATTTCGACGGTCCGTATTACACCCGCGACAATCGAAACCCTCCGGTGCTGCACATCGAGCTGATGAATACTCCGGTCATTGATCCCGCCGACGGTAAAGAGCTTAAAGACAACGTCTATATCTACTGGAAGAACGGCACCGAGCGTATGGAACGGCCCGGCATCCAGGGGGGCGCGATTCCGGTGATGCTGGGGCCGGACGCCGGCGTGGAGCCTTACGGTCACGCCAACGACGCCTACCAGGCGGGCGCGGACTTTGCCGACTACATTACCGCCTGCATGGGCATGTTCATGAAGCGCTTCGAAGGCATCCGGCCGAACTTCAAAGATCGGCGCAACGGCGGTATCGGCGCGTTCACCCCCGACAACG
>JBFIYQ010000280.1:0-3851 GCA_041605275.1 Gammaproteobacteria bacterium | reverse complement strand
TGCTGCTGATGCACGGCGACATCCTCTGCACCCGGGATACCGACTACCAGGAATTTCGCAAGACGGTCCGGGACCCGGAAGTCCAGCGCGAGTTTCTCCATCTACCGCTCGACGAGCGTATCGAGCGGGCGGCCGCGCTGCGCGGACAGTCACGGCAAGCCATGCGGTTAAAGCCGGAGCACATTATGGACGTGACCCCGGAGGCGGTGGTGGAGGCGATGCAACAGCACCAGGTGCGGTATTTCATTCACGGCCACACCCATCGTCCCGCAGTGCATCAGCTTAGAATCTCAGGTGTTGCGGCCGAGCGCATCGTGCTCGGCGACTGGTACGAGCAGGACAGCGTGCTGGTCTGGTCCGAAGACGGCTATCGCCTGGGCCGCATCAGCGATATTTAAACGTCGCCGCCCTTTTCCGCCGCACGCGAAGTATCCCCGTCCGATCGTCTGCGGCCGTTCTGCCGCCGGCGTTCCTCGCCGCTGCGCCGTTCGCCAACCCGCCGCTCCACCTGCACGCGCCGATCCGGCACCAGCACGCGTCGCTCCATGGAAATTCCGAACAGCCGCATGCGGCGCCAGGCCATTGCCATGGTCACGCAGTAGGCGGCAAACATCGCCAGGAAGATCCAGAACATGACATTTTGCGGGACGCCGAGCTTGAGCGCGACGATCCCCGCTGCTGCGAAGCCGGTCGCGACCACCATCAGCAGGACGAAGGTCTGGCTCACGCCAAGGCCGATCATCTGCAGCACGTGGTGGACGTGCTCGGCGTCGGCGGCGGTGGGGAGCCTGCCGGTGAGCGGGCGCCGGATGAGCAGCCAGACCGTGTCGAACAGCGGGATCAGCAGCAGCCAAAGCGCGGTGACCGGAGTCATCACCCGCACCGGACCCTGGGACATATCGATGAAAAACCAGGTAATGGCAAAGCCCAGAAACATGCTGCCTGCGTCACCCATGAACACCATCGCCTGGCTGCGCCCGGGGGCACGCACGTTGAAGACGAGAAAGGCCACCACGCAGACGGACAACAGCAGGAGCAGATCCCGTCGATCATGCAGACCCGCGTCGTGGGCGATAAAGGCAAGCCCTGAAAGCGCCACCAGGCTCAAGCCCCCGGCCAGCCCGTCCATGCCGTCGATCATGTTGAGCGCGTTGATCACGCCCACGGTGGCAAAAATGGTGAAAGGCACCGCCAAGCGGCCCAAATCGACGATGTGCTCTCCGCCGCGCAAACCGCCCAGATCGTTGAGCGCGATACCTCCCCACCAGGCCATCATTCCGGCGGCCACGATCTGCGCCGCAAAGCGCGAGCGAGAGCTGAGCTCGCGCATGTCGTCGAGAACGCCGACGATCATCAGTATCGCCACGGCGGCAAAAAAGCTGCGGTAAGGGGTGAACGCCTGTTCCAGGGTGAGGGCCGCCAGAGAAAAACCGCAGAACATCGCCAAGCCGCCCACCAGCGGCACCCCTTCGCTGTGGACCTTGCGCTCGCCCGGTCGATCGATGAGGCCGATATGCAGGGCCGCGGGCCGCAGCAGGCCCACCATGAGAATGGTGACGATAAACCCGAGGGCAAGGCTCATGCTTAGAGTCTGGCTCACCCAGAGCGATCTTGCTCTACACCCCGAGCACCTGCCGCCAGGCCGCCAGCGCGATGGGCTGGTCTAAGCGCTGCTCGAAAACCTCCCGCGCCGCCTTTCCCATGGCCCGGCGAGCGTCGGGGTCCAACTCGAGCGCCACAATTTGTTTTGCCAGCCCCTCGCCGTCGCCGGGCGCAACGCAGACGCCGCAATTCTCCCGTTTGAGAATACGGGCGATTTCTCCATCGGGAGATCCGATGAAAACAGTGGGTCTGCCCGCCGCCGCCACACCGTAAAACTTGCTCGGCACAATCAGCCCCTCGAGCTCGGGGCGCAGAGACACCAGATGAAGGTCGCCGATACTCAAGCTTTCGCCCAGCCGTTCCCGCGGCTGATAGTCCTCGACGCGAATGTTGCGCAATCCGCGGCGCTCGATCTCTGTCTCGAACCAGGGCCTCTGCACGCCGTCACCCACCACGAGAAACAGGATGCTGGAGTGACTCTTCAGCTGCCGCGCTGCCTGAATGATGACATTCAGATCGTGGGCCCTGCCGAGGTTGCCGGAATACATCACCACGAAGGCATCGCCGATCTTTAACGACTTACGCAACGGGTTCCGGCTGCGCGCCAGAGGACGGATGGCGCCACCATCGCACCAGTTGTGGACGATGCTGATCCGGTCGGCGCCGACTCCCTCCGACTTGAGCACGCTCGCCATGCGATTTCCCAGCACCACGTTGGTCTGAGCCGACTTGAGCGACCAGTTGCGAAGCCGGCGTAGCGTGCGGCCCATCCAGCCCGACAGCGCGCCAACGCCGAGCCGGATCGCGACTTCCGGAAAGAGGTCGTGCAGCCAGTTCACCTGCCTGGCCTTTCGGACTCTGGCGACCAGGGAGGCGACCACAGAGATGAGCGGCGGGTCTGTCTTCGCCACTACCACGTCACCGGCCCGGCACAGGCGAAAAAGACGCCACCCGGCGAAGAGATAGAAAGTGAGGTAATCCAGAGCCCGCCCGGTGAGTGAGCCCCGGGACGATGACGTGGTCCAGATTCGATGCACTTCGACGCCGTTGATCCGCTCGAAACCGGCGAGCCGCGCTTTCGGCGCGTCAATCCTCTGCCTGCTCGTGATGACGGTGACCGGATTTCCTCGTGCCGCCAGGTCGAACGCAAGATCCGTGAGCAACTGGGAGGTTGCCGAGTGATCGGGATAAAAAAACCGATTGAGGAAAATGATCTTCACTCGGAAGGTGACTGCGCTTGAAACTCATGGCGAAAACGATCGATGACTTGGAGCAGATCCGGTTCTAAGCGTGCGCGCACTTCCTTTTCTATATTTGGCGGCACGCCGCCATAGTGGGCCTCGGCGATGGCGCCGGCAATGCACGCCATGGTGTCGGCGTCGCCGCCCAGGGAAATCGCGTTTCTTAGGGCATCCTCGAAGTCCGTTGCCTCGAGAAAGCAGATAATCGACTCCGGCACCGAGCCCTGGCAGCTGACGTCGAATCCATAGTCCGGCCGGATTGCGTCGAGGCTCCGATTCAGCGCATATCCGAAAGTCTGCGAAATGCAGCCGCGAATCTCGTCTTTATCCTTGCCGGTGCGGGCGAGAAATATCGCCGCCGCGGTAGCCATGGCGCCCTTGAGCGCTTCGGGATGATCATGGGTTACGGCGGCGCTGCGCCTGGCTTCGTCGAGCACCCGCTGAAGCGAGTCTCTGGCCCAGGCCACCGGACTGACCCGCATCGCGGCGCCGTTGCCGTAGCTCCCGTACGCGCTGGTGCGGCGCGACGCCGCCCAGTCGGCAAAGCTTGCTCCAAAACCGCGCCCCGGGTGGCGGGAAAAGTAGTGGTGATAGGCGCGGACGTAGTCGCCGTCGCTCAACAGCGCATCGGCGACGGCGACGGTGAGCACGGTGTCGTCGGTGAAGGTGGCGCCGCCCGAGAACAGCGGAAACTCCTTGCTCTTGAGTGGCCGCGCTTCGTACACCGAGCCGATTACGTCTCCGGCAATTGCGCCCATCATCGACTTCAGTCCCGCCGGCGCGAAAGCCCGTCTTCGACCCGGAGCGGCTAGAACCCGCGCGCGGATTCTATCGCTTCACCTCGAAGCGGTCGCCGGCGTCGGCGCTCAAATCCACCGCGATGCGATCCGGGCTCCAGCCGTGCACGCTGTCGTGGGCTTCCACATACACGCGGGTGACACCGGACGGCGGCTTGAGCGCACCCTGACTGCGGGTAAACGGCTGCTCGTCCACGTGGGGGTGGTAGAG
>JBFIYQ010000279.1:0-3856 GCA_041605275.1 Gammaproteobacteria bacterium | reverse complement strand
GCAGCCATCAGCGAATCCTCGGATCGACCAGCCGATACAGCAGATCGGAAAGCATGTTGATACCGACGAAACAGGCGCCGACCACGATCGTGCCGCCGAGTACCGCGTTCATATCGTTGTTGAAAAGCGAGTTGGTGATGTACTGCCCGATCCCGGGCCAGGCGAACACCGTCTCGGTCAGCACCGAACCTTCGAGAAGCGAGGCGTAGGTCAGCCCGATGATGGTAATCAGCTGGACCAGCACGTTACGGAATGCGTGACGCCAGATCACCGCCAGCTCCGAGACACCCTTGACCCGTGCCGTGAGCACATATTCCTGCCCCAGCTGGTCCAGCATGAAGCTGCGGGTCATGCGCGCGATGTAGGCCAGCGTGAAGGTGCCGAGAATGGTGGCGGGCAAGATCAGGTGAGAGATCGCGTTGCGAAAGATTTCCCACTCGCCTGCCAGCGCCGAATCGATCAGGATAACGCCGGTGACTCGATCAACGATGTCTTCGTAGAAAACGTCGAGGCGACCGGGACCGGCCACCCAGTCGAGCCGGGCGTAAAAAATCAGCAGCCCCACCATGCCGAGCCAGAACACCGGCACCGAGTAGCCGAATAGCCCGAACACGCGCACCAGGTGATCCGGCCAGCGACCCTGCTTGACCGCCGCCAGCACGCCGAGCGGCACGCCGACGAAAATGCCGAGCAGGGTGGCCACCGTTGCCAGCTCCAGCGTCGCCGGAAAAAAACGCAGCAGGTCGTCCATCACCGGCTGCGCGGTCATGATGGAAACGCCGAGGTCGCCCTGGAGCAGCTGCCCTAGGTAGCGCAGATACTGCACCGGGATCGGCTTGTCCAGGCCGAGCTGAAGGTAGACCGCGTCGTAAACGTCCTGGGGCGCGCGGTCGCCAACGATGGCGAGCACCGGATCGGCCGGCATCACCCTTCCGATCACAAAGGTGATGGCGGTCAGTCCAACGAACGTGAGCGCGAGAGTAAGTAGAACCCCCGCAATGGCGCGAAACAGAGACGGCGAAGCCGGGGACTTACCCGGCTCCGCCGTCTGCCGGCCGGCGGCCTGCGGTTCCGCCATCCGGCCGCCCCCCTTGTGCGCTACTTCGTTACGTTGCGGTAGAAGACCAGATCGAAGTTCGATCCGGATACAAAGCCCTGCAGGTTCTTGCGCCGCGCGACCTGCTCGTTCTGCTGGAACAGAATCACGTAGGGCCCTTCGGTCTGCAGCCGCTCTTGCAGCTCGAGATAGAGCTTTTCCCGCTTGTCCAGATCGAGCTCGTTGCGCGCCTGCACTGCGAGCTTATTGATATCGTCCTGCGCCCACGCGTTGCGCCACGCGAGCACGCCGGTGAGCTTGGCTTCTGCCCGGTTGTCCGGATTGTGGGCAAAGGCGTCGGCGTTGGAGTGCGGATCGACGTAATCCGGCGACCAGCGAGCAAGAATGATCTCGTGCTTGCGCGCACGGTACTTAGGCCACAGCGTCTTGCCCTCCTGGGTCGTGATCTGCGCCTTGATGCCGGCCTGCCCGAGGGTGGCCTGCAGCGATTGCGCAATCTCCGGAAACGGCGAGTTGGTAAGGGTGTCGATCTGTACCTCGAATCCGTCTCCAACGCCGGCTTCGGCAAGAAGCGCCTTGCCTTTGGCAACGTTTAGCGAGTACGGGGTTTCTGAGTAAGCCGCCCACAAGCCGCCCGGCCAGAACGCCTGGTGCACGACGAACTGCCCCGCAAGGAAGGAATTTGCCATGCCTTTATAGTCGGCAAGGTTGCGCAGCGCCTGTACGACCTTTGGCTTTCCGAGAATTGGATGCGCGGCATTCACCGCCATATAGACGATGGTGCCTTTCGGATAGCCGTCGATGACGATGTCCGCGTTGCCCTGAATGCCTTTGATCTGATCGGGCGTGAGGCTGCGTGCCATGTCGACGTCGCCCTTCTCCAGCAGCAGCCGCTGTGCGGAGGGCTCCGGCACGTGGCGCAGGATGACGCGCTTCATGCCCGGCGCGCCGTGACGGTATTCGGGATTGGCTTCCAGCACCACCGTCTCGTTGGCCTTCCAGCTTTTCAAGCTGAAGGCTCCGGAGCCCGCGCTGTTCGACTTCAGCCACTCATAGCCGAGGTCGCCATTCTTCTCGTGCTCGAGCACCAGCTTCTTGTCCACTACAGAAGCGATTCCGGCGGAGAGCGCATTCAATACCAGACCGGGCGAAAACTCTTCGGTGATGGTGACGCTTAGGTGACGATCGTCCACCACCTTGATCAGGCCATCGACGTTTTCGGCGGTCCAGCCGAACTGGGTGATGATGAACGCCGGCGTTTTGTTGAGCTTCACCACCCGCTCGAGGGAGAACTCGACATCCTCGGGCCGGACCGGATTTCCGGAGTGAAACTTCAAGCCGTCCCGAAGCTTGAATGTGATCGTCTTACCGTTG
The DNA here is from genome assembly GCA_041605275.1 of Gammaproteobacteria bacterium. Lineage (GTDB taxonomy): Bacteria > Pseudomonadota > Gammaproteobacteria > HK1 > HK1 > CAMYJH01. The sequence continues at coordinate 1,425 of JBFIYQ010000279.1, read as the reverse complement.
TTGCTTATATCCCAGCTCTCGGCAACGCCGCCAACGAGCTTCTGCAGATTCTCAGGCTCGAACATCATGATGCGGTCATAGATGTTGGCGATGATCTCGCCGGTGGTGAGCTCGAAAACCTCGGCCGGGTCCATGGTGATGATGTCGGCGATGTCCTTCGCCATGACAAAGGTGTCTTTGGGCGTCGCCGCCTGGGCGCTGGCGCCGACGGCAAGCAAGGCCGCACAGACGAGGCCGGTCAGTGAACGCGTGAAGTAAAGCATGGGGTCTCCTCCTGGCGGCTCGGTTTATTGGTTTGATTCGCTCCGGGACCCTGGCTCAGCGCGGGAGCGCTAAAAAGCCCGGCTGGGGCGTTCGGGTGGCCGCAACCCGATGGTGACCGATGCCCGGGACGAGTTCAATAGACCGGGGCTGAGTATGGGCTGTCTCTGGAATTCGGGGCTTCGGGGATTCTGATACGCGGGCCGGGAGGATTTCCGCAATATGCGCCAGCTCATATACACCGTCATTCCCGCGAAAGCGGGAATCCAGTCCGATAATCATTCCGGCCGCTGGCCGGAATTCAAATTAAGCGTGCTCGCGGCGCAGAATCGCGGCCGCTTCCACCATGGAACGAAGCTTTCCCTCTGCAACGTCCCGCGGCAGGTACTTCATTCCACAATCCGGCGCCAGTATGACGTTCTCCGGAGAGAGAAACTTGAGCGCTTTCTTCACCCGCCCGACGATGACCTCCGGCGACTCAACCTTCGTATCGGACAAGTCGAGACACCCGACCATCACTTTCTTGTCGGCCAGACTTTTTAGCACCGAACAGTCCAGATCCGGCTGCGCCGTTTCCACCGACACCTGGTCGCAGCGGCAGCCTTTGAGCTCGCCGAGAAACGAGTAGCCCGACGGTCGCTCGTGAATGATGGCGGCGTAGCCAAAGCAGATGTGCACCGCGGTGGTTCCTTTCACGCCTTCGAGCGCGCGATTGAGCGCGTCGAGACCGTACTCACGCGCTTTCTCCGGCCGTGCCTGCATATAAGGCTCGTCCAGCTGAACGATATCCGCGCCCGCAGCAAACAAGTCTTTGATCTCTTCGTTCACCGCCGCGGCGTAATCCATCGCCGCGTCCTCCTCCCTTTCATAGAAGTCGTTCTGAGCCTGCTGGGTCATTGTGAAAGGGCCGGGCACGGTCATCTTCACCGATTTTTTCGTGTGCGATTTGAGAAATCTGAGATCCTCCACGTCAACGGCATGCCTGCGCTTAATCTTGCCGACGATCCGCGGCACCGGGTTCGGATGCCCAGAGCGGTCGAGAGCCGTGCCCGGATTGTCGATGTCGACACCCTCTAAAGCGGTGGCGAAGCGGTTGGAATAACTCTCGCGCCGGATCTCGCCATCAGTGATCACATCGAGCCCCGCATCTTCCTGCGCGCGGAT
>JBFIYQ010000278.1:0-3877 GCA_041605275.1 Gammaproteobacteria bacterium | reverse complement strand
GCTCGCAATGAAGACGTTGCCAAAGACCTGATTCGCGCCGTTGTGTATCAGCAGGTCTGAATTATGCAGAACCTGAAGAGCCAGCGCGGAATTGAAGTTGGGGCTGCTGCCGGTATTTTTGATCAGATTATCGCCTTCCAGCCGGGCGTGTCCCGAATGAGAGAGCTCGAGCGCGGCGCCCCGGTCAAAAGCGGTGCTGCTGGAAATCAGGATGCTGTCACGAATTCGCGCATCGCCGCCGTCGTCAATCAGAACCGCATTGATGCCGTCCGCAGGGTTTTCCACCATCACCTTGGTGATATGAGCAAAGGAGTTTTTGCTTACGCCTATTCCGGTATCCGCATGTCCGCTGACCCGTAGATTGAACAACGTCGCCGACGATCCGTTGTTGACGAGGATGCCGGTGCCACGGCCGTTGACAACGATGAGATTCAAAATCGAGATCCGGCTCGAGGCATCGATTTCAATCTGACCGGTGATCCTGCTCAGCGGCGCGCCGGAATAGTCCGTGCCCGCCCCCCGGATAGTCACATCATGGCGGCGTATGTATACGCTCTCTGCGCAATCACCGATAACAGTGATAGCGATTGGCCGGCTCGAGTCACCGCGGGCGATGGCCGCGTTGACGCTCTCACCCGCTTTGCAGTTGACGGCGAAACGATTATCGGGGCTCGCACCATTGTCGGGTCGGACAAGGTCTCTACGATTGAGCGCGGTAAAACGCGCTCCGAGATCGTTGATGCTGGCGGTGTTTGAATCCAGCCCGTCGATCTGATCGTCGAGAAGGATTAGACGGATTTCTTCGTTGCTATGCGCCTGTTTCTTATGCGCGCTGAAATTGAGGCGTTTTACCTCGCCGCGTTTCCACTTGCCGTACTGGCGCGGATCCGCCGAGGCGCCGCCGGCCAGTATCGCTCCGGCGAGCATTATCAGCGCAATAAAAAGGAGACGCCCTGCACTTGCGTACCTGGGGTTCATGAGTCACCTCCGCTGGGAATGGGACGGTTCCATCACCGTCGCTCTTTTTTATGCGCTTCAGGGTTCTCTTTATGATGTTATGAGTTCCGCCGAATACGGGAAAATCGTTCTTTTTTTCGACCGTTATCACGTCTCTGCGGAGGGGTTTTGAGAACTCCATCACAAAATTCTAGCCCCTTGGAAAATCTCCGCCAGCGAATTTAACGCCCAAATGAGTCAGGAATTTCTTGCGTTTTCACAAAGAGTTGTAAAAACAGCGCGGTGGGCGAATGTGTTGAGCCCCGTTATCCCGAACATCGTGAAAAAGTCCCGGCGAAAGCCGGGAGCGCGAAGACAATAAAAAGAATTCAATTATCTTTTATGCGCGCTCGATGCTTCCTTTCGGACTGTAGCGCGGGTATCGGGGCGGCGCGTCGATGACCTTGAGCCAGGGGATCTGGCTCTCGGTCAAGAAGCACCGACACGTGGCCTTTACTGATCGACCACGGATCCGTCCGCGTGCAATCGGGTTTTGACCGCCCGCGGCCGGAAGGGAAAACGCTCTTCCGCGTCCTCGGCGAGACTCACGCCGATACCGGGGACATCGGGAATGACGATGTAGCCGTCTTCGAGCTCGAGCGCCGAGTCCACCATGCCCTCCGGCGCCGCTTCTCCGCCCGGCGGCAGGTGCTCGGAGCCGGCGGTGCCCGGCATCAGCGGAAACTCCTGCAGGGCAAAGTTCGGAATGCAGGCGGCAAGCTGCACGCAGGCCGCGGTGCTCACGGGACCGAGCGGATTGTGCGGCACCACGCGCACGTAACGGGCCTCGGCCAGTGCGGCAATTTTCTTCGCATGCGTGATCCCCCCGCACATGCATACGTCCGGACGCACATAGTGCACCGCGTTTCGCGCGAGCAGCATCTCGAACTCGAAGATGGTGTGCAAACGCTCGCCGGTGGCGATGGGCACGTGCACCTTCGATGCAATTTCCGCCATGGCGTCGAGATTGTCCGGCAGCGTCGGATCCTCGATAAAGAAAGGACGGTATTGCTCGATCCCGCGCGCAAGCGCCACGGCCTCGGCCGGGGTCAGCCTGCGGTGCACCTCGATGCACAGATCCACCTCGTCGCCCACCGCCTCGCGGAATTGGCGCACGCGATCGATTGCGCCTTCGATGAGCTGAACGTGGGTTTCGTAGTAAGGCTTCTCGCGAGGCTCGTCTAGAAACGGAGAAAGGTGACCTAAGGCGGTGAATCCCGCCGCCTTGGCGGCCAGGCAACCTTGAAGGGTCTGCTCCAGGTTCTCGCCGTAGACGTGATAGTAGGCCCGGGCCCGATCCCGGGTTTTACCGCCTAAAAGCTGACAGCTGGGAACACCGAAGTGCTTGCCCGCAATGTCCCACAGCGCGATGTCGATGGCCGACAGCGCGCCCATGATGGCGGCACCGCGGAAGTGGGTCCAGCGGTAGAGATATTGCCAGTGGTGCTCGATGCGCAGCGGATCCTGGCCTAGGAGATAGCGCTTGAAGGTGTTGACCGCTTCGCCGGAGGCCTCCAGGTAACCCCAGGTGCCCGATTCGCCCAGGCCTTTGAGCCCGGCGTCGGTCTCTACCTCGACGAAAAGAAAACGATCCACCGGGCGGATGCGAATGTCGGTTATTTTCATTTTGTTCTCTCCGCGTCTGGAGTTTCCCGATTGAAACTTCAGTCGAATCGACGCTCGATTCTACGACAGGTCACACCGTCGCGACGATGAACAGGCGGGGAAACGGGTAGAGGGTTTTACCATCAGCTTGCTGCGGATAGGCTTGCCGCAACCGCTGGCGATAGATTTGCAGAAATCTTTCCCGCTCAGCTCCTTCGAGCCCGTTCAGCACCGGGCGAAGCCCGGTGGCCTTGACCCACTCGAGCACCGGGTCTTCGCCTTCGAGCACCTGCAGGTACTCGGTCTCCCAGATGTCCAGATGACCAACGCGGCCGGCGAGCAGCTCATAGTAGACCTCGGGGTCCTCCACCCATCGCCGCGAAACGGTTTTTCTCAGTTCCGGCGTCCCGATCGGACGCCCGCCCTCCCCGCCATCGGCGAGCGTCTCGCGCATCAGACGGTGGGAAGGCGCATTGAAGCTCAAAGGCATCTGGACCGCCAGGCAGCCTCCGGGAGGTAAAAATCCCAAAAGCTTCGGAAACAGAAATCGATGGTCTCTTACCCAGTGAAGCGTCGCGTTGGAGAAGATCAAATCGGGCGGTGCCTCGGGCTTCCACTCAGAGACCTCGGCCTTCATCCATTCGATCCTGCCGCCGCCTACTTTCGCCTTCTTGAGCATCTCATCGGAGCTGTCGAGTCCGACAACCTTCGCCGCGCCCCAGCGTTCGGCGATGATCCGCGTCACTTCCCCGGTGCCGCAGCCGAGGTCGTAAATAAGACCCGATGCGTCGAGAGGGATCCGGCCGAGCAGCTCCAGCGCCGGCCGTAAGCGATGATCTGAAAACTTCTGGTACTGGGTGGGATCCCAGCAGGTGTCGTTGTGAAGCTTTTCCGCCAAATTGCTCAAGACTCGTTTTTGTTATTTACCATTCGAGACCATGAGAACATCGGCCTTCACCGAATCAGCCGGGGACCGGCAGGTGGTCGCGCAGCCGCCCAATGACCACCTCGGTGAACTCGCGGGTGCCGAGCTTCCCACCTAGATCACCAGTGGTCTCTCCGTCCCGGATCGCGCCCAGCATCGCAAGCCTGAGCGCGTGGCCAAGGTCGTAGCGGTCGATGTGATCCAGCAGCATGCCGAGCGCCAGCAGCATCGCCGTCGGATTGCATAGATTTCGACCGGCGATGTCCGGAGCCGTGCCTCCGGCCGGGTCGAACATAGCGATGTCCACGCTTCGGTCGGGGTTGAACGAATAGTTTCCGCTCGCGCCGGTGC
>JBFIYQ010000277.1:0-3887 GCA_041605275.1 Gammaproteobacteria bacterium | reverse complement strand
CCGAAGTCGTTCTTTAAGGTGATCACGGAAACTCTCTTTTTACCCAGTGTTTCCCCGATCAGCTTTGCGCCGGCGCGGCCCTGCACTTCGCCGACGAAGCTGGTGCGAAAGACGTAATTGCCGGCGCGGGTGATGTCCGGATGCACCGCGTAAGCCGAGATGTAAGGCACGCCCGCGGACTGATAGACGCCTGCGGCGGCGCGGGTCGCGCCGGAGTAGCTGCCCGAGATCCCTACTTTGACCTTGTCCTTCTCGATCAGCTTCTGCGCGATGGGCACGGATTCCTTGGGGGAAGCCTGGTCGTCGTAGACCACCAGCTCCAGCATCTTGCCGTTGACCCCGCCGGCCGCGTTGATCTGCTCCACCGCCAGCTCGGCGCCGGTGCGCGCCGAGTTGCCGTCGGCGGCGGCAAAGCCGGTGAGCGGCGCATTGAAGCCAATCTTGATGGTCTCAGCGGCCTGAGCGGCGGTGGCGGTGAGGGCCGCAATGAGGCCAATTCCGAGTGTTTTGATGAGTGATTTCATTGTTAGAGTCTCCTTGAGTCGATTCTTGTTATCAGGCGCTCGCGGGCCGGTGATACCCGACCAGGCGCCAAATTCTGATCAGCCCTGCCAGACGGCGCCTAGTGTACCGGGATCGGGTCCCCCCCCAAAGCGCCTCTAGAGAAGGCTGGGGGCGCGACGGGTGTTGACGGGTTCGCCGCACGCATCAAGAAAGCGTGACGCGGCAGAAAGGCGTCGTAAAGCTTTATCACGGCAGAGCGCCTGTGGGAGCGGGCTTGCCCGCGAACTGGGCCGATAAGTGGCACGGAGGATATTGCACGACTTAGTAACGTTGCGTGCGCCGCTCGAATTAAAAAACAGTGCCTGGTCTATTTTCTTACACTTTGTCATTCCCGCGAAAGCGGGAATCCAGTAGACAAACTGTCGGAAGCGTAATGCTCACCCGACTTATCAGAATGGCACTCGACCCATTCAATCCATATTATTTTTATTCAAGCCGACTCAAAGGAAGAATTTTTACTGGATCCCCGCTTTCGCGGGGATGACGACATAGTGAGATTGCCGCTTCTGGTAAAATGGTGCCAGGCACTATTTACCGCTCAAAACCAAAAAGGGGCGTCGGACGCTCCCTCAGTTGGCGCGCGCTTCTTGCTCAGTCTTTGAGCACGCCCGCGGCTTTGGCGGTATGCGTGGCGATCGCGTCCATCAAAGGCGGCGACAGGCAATCGTAAGGCTGCAGGCCAAGCTGCTTGAGCCGCGCCCTGATCCCCTCCATCTCCGAGGGCTTGGTCCCGGATTCGATTACCGAGGAGACGAACGCGGCGAACTCCGCCGGCGCCCAGCCGCTTTCCTTGGATAGCTCGGTGTGAATGAAATCCAGGCCGTAGAATGGGTGGCCCTTGTTCTCAATTCGCCCGTACATGTGGACCCCGCAGTCCTTGCAGGCATGGCGCTGGATAGCCGCGTTCTTGTCCACCAGCGCGAGCTTGTTCTCGTTCGCGGTTACTTTGAGATTGTCACTCGACACTACGGCAACCTGCGAAAACGTAGCCCCCTTAGGCTTCCAGCACTTGGTGCAGCCGCACACGTGGTTGTGGGCGCACTGGCCCTTGATGGCGACGGTCACCGGATTACTGGAGCAACGGCAAACCAAGGTTCCGCCCGCAAAGCCCGCAGCCGCGGGTTTCAGGCCGTTGTCGACGGCCGGGTGTATGGAAATATTGCCACTCATTATTAGCCCCTCCGTTGGTGGTTTGGCTTTGTCATTAAGGAACGCGGTATTGGTACGCGACTTCGATTCACCGGGTTCCAGCGACGAATCAGCCAGGCGACTCTGGTGGAGGTGGATTTGCGCGGTCTATCTATCCGCTTTTTTTGTTTGCCTTAAGTGCGCAAATTCGACGAAACGCCGACTGAACACCGCAACGGGACTTGATTTCGCCCAAGGGTAAGAGCCGTCCGCCTCGAATGCAACGTGTGTAGGCGCCTTTAAAGCATTGGAGCCGGTAGCGAGGAAGCCGGCTCGATCCTGACCGGATCGGTAAAGCGCCGCGGTAGGACTGCCGCGCATGCAGATTGTGCCGCGGATGTTGCCCGGGTTTTAGAGTTGTAAATATCAACGGTTCAGAAAGTTACGCGTCCCAGCTCAAATCCGCTTCAGGTACCAATATGCGGGTTAGAGGCGGGCGCGCCCGCGAATAAACTACCGTGGGGCGCCGCGTGCGCCTTCGAATTGTCCCCCGCCGTCATTCCCGCAAAACTTGTCCCCGCTGAAGCGGGATGACGGAGAGAGAATTATCGAGCGCCTAAGCGGTCAGAACTTGGCGTAAGCTTTTTTGAGCTCGACTAAGGGGTGGTTGGGGGACATCTGGAATTTGACCAGCAGCTCGCGAGCGAGCATGTCGCGCTCCTGCTGATCTTCGGGGAGCTTCATGCTTTTAGGAATCGTCACCCAGCCGTTTATGTTGCGATCGAACACCGCGGGGCGGCCTTCTTCGTAACCCATGTGCACGTCTTCCAGCCAGTTGAGATCGTCCCAGCCCATGAACTCCATGTACTTCTTCAAGAAAGGCGTCAACTTGGAGTAATCCGGCAGCAGATTGATATCGTAGCGGTAGCCGATGTGCTGGCCGATCTCCTCGCCGCGGGAGTCCTGAAATTGCTGGGAGCCTTTTGTTTGTTTGCTCATTACGTCACCGATGTTACAAGTTGTTTCTTGTCATCCCTGCGAAAGCGGGGATCCAGTTGTGAATCGTTGGGTGCGTGGAACGCACCCTACGCCTTTCAACTGGCGCGCATGGCGCAACCTACTTTGATTTCTTTTGCTCAGTGCTAATCAGTTAACCCTTGTATCTACTGGATCCCCGCTTTCGCGGGGATGACGGATTTATTGTTTTCTCGCTCTCGCATTCGCGTTCGCAGGAATGACGGTTATGAGATTAAGTAATCAAATTCGTTTTGAAAACTTCCGTAATGCGGAAATTCAAAACATTTCGAATGCGTTTCTTTCGCTACAAATTGTTTTGCCTTCCCAGAAAAGTTCTCAGCGAGCGCTTTTTTTGGAATCGGGGTCGATTTTGGCCTCTTTTTCCAGAATTCCACATGCTTTTCCTAGCGTATCGCGTTCCTATTCCGGCCAGTTTTTTTTCCGCGTTTAAAACCTATGCATCTCCGGGTAGCCGACGGTGACCTGGGTGCCGGCCAGCGGCACCGCGGCCATGGCGGAGGCTTCCATGGTCAGGGCGGCCAGGTCTTCCGGCTCGAGCGAGTGCACGTTGGTCTTGCCGCAGGCTCTTGCCATCATCTGCGCCTCGATGGTGAGCGTGTGCAGGAAGTTGTACACGCGCTCAGCGGCGGCGTCCGGATCCAGACGCTTTCTCAATTCCGGATCTTGGGTCGCCACGCCAACCGGGCAGCGGCCGGTGTGGCAGTGGTAGCAGTAGCCGGCGGGCACTCCGATTTCGCTTTCGAAGTCTGCTTCCGGAATGGCCTTGTTGCAGTTCAAGGCCATCAGTGACGAGTGGCCGATGGCGACCGCGTCGGCGCCCAAGGCCAGCGCTTTGGCTACGTCGCCGCCGTTGCGGATGCCGCCGGCATATATCAATGAGATCTCCCCGGACTTGCCCACGTCTTCGATGGCCCTTCGCGCCTGGCGGATGGCGGCGATGCCGGGCACCCCGGTTTCTTCAGTTGCCAGATGCGGGCCTGCGCCGGTGCCGCCTTCCATGCCGTCGATGTAAATGCAGTCGGGATCGGTCTTGGCCGCCATGCGCACGTCGTCGTAAACCCGCGCCGCGCCCAGCTTCAGCTGAATCGGGATCTGCCAGTCGGTGGCCTCGCGGATCTCCTGGATTTTGAGCGCGAGATCGTCGGGGCCGAGCCAGT
>JBFIYQ010000276.1:0-3897 GCA_041605275.1 Gammaproteobacteria bacterium | reverse complement strand
GACGGCGAATTTAAGATGCAGCCAAAGACTGGACGCATAAGCCTGCCAAGCGTAGGCGAAGGTAAGCCAAAGGCCAAAAATCAGCGATCCGACTCCACCGATGGTCATGATCACGAAGAGCCTTCTCTCCATGATCTTGAAGCGCTCGATACCGGGCGGATCGTCGGCCGTGGCGTGGTAGACGAACAGCCGTGGCAGGTAAAACAGCCCCGCGAACCAAGTCACGACAAAAATGATGTGGAAAGCTTTGACGTACAGCATCAACGCGGTTCGAGAAATTGTTTCAATTCGACGGCGGCTTCAAGATGCCGGGATACGCCGTACAGTCTAACGGTAAGCGGCAGCAAAGCGCGACGCCTGGGGAGTCAAGGGCTGATTCGAAAACCTGCTTCGATCCGATCCCGGGTCAGCACCCCGTAGTCGTTGCCAGGCGCCGCATGTTCCGAGCCGGCCACCAGCGCCACCCGGGCGCCGCTTTTCGCCATGCCTTGGAGGGCTTCCGCCAGGGTGGCGTGCATGCGAACCACGTGGAAGTCCTCGTGGGCACCGTGCACTTGCAGCAGGTCAAGCTTCTGGCTTTCTTCCGCGCCGGATTTCGCCTCCTCGAGAAAGGACTGAAGCGCGTGCCAGCGCACTACGCCGCAAACTCGCTCGTCCTCGGTGAGCAGAACCCACTGCGCCGGTTCTTCCGACTCGGGGAGCCCGGACGCATCGGCGTGTCTCGGCAGCGCGATCAGCCGGCGGTCCATCATCGCTCCGACGCCGGTACGGCCCAAAGAGACGGCAACCGGATCGTGGCGGTAATCGAGTCCCCGCGACTTGAGCATGCTGATAAATACCGATCGCTGCTTGAACACCACGCGGGTGGTAAGCGTCGCGGTGACGATGGCAAACATGCCAGGGAGAATGCTGTTTGAATTGGCGGTGAGCTCGAGCACCGCCATCAGCGCCGCCAGTGGCGCCTGCAGGGCGGCGCCCATCATCGCTCCCATCCCGAGCATGGCGTAGAAGCCTTCGCTGGAGCTCATCTCCGGCGACATCGCGTGACCAACCACTCCCAGGGCGCCGCCGGCCGCGGCACCGATGACGATGGTCGGGCCGATCAGCCCGCCGGGGGGCCCGAGACTGATGCAGGCCACGGTGGCAACCAGTTTTAGCGCTGCCACCAGAACGAGCGCGCCGAGCGCCATCTCGCCAAGCAGGGTGAGCTCAACGGTGTCGTAACCGATGCCCATGACCTCGGGGGCAATCAGGGCGCAAACGCCGGTGATGACGCCGGCGGCGGCGGTGCGGATCCACAAAGGCAGATCCCGGCAGCGCTCGTCCACGAAGCGGATTCCGAAAATAAAGAGCGCGGCCGCGGCGCCCAGGACCACCCCCACCAGCAGGATGTAAGGCAATTCCCAAAGTGAGGTCATCTGCATGATGGGGATGTCGAAGGCGGGCGCGGATCCGTAGACCACCCGGGTCAGCGAGGTCGCCGCCACCGCGGCGAGTATCACCGGGGTGAAGCCGGCCAGCGTGTACTCCATCAGCACCACCTCCATGGCGAATATCACCCCTGCGATCGGGGTGTTGAATGACGCCGCGATGGAGGCCGCCACCCCGCAGGCCACCAGCACCCGGATGCTGTTATTGGGGAAACCGAGCCACTGTCCCAGCAGACTGCTGCTGGCGGCGCCCACATGGATCACCGGGCCTTCGCGTCCCACCGAGTGCCCGGACATAATCGACAAAGCGCCGCCGAAGAACTGCAGCGCCGCATTTTTCCAAGGCATGCGGCCGGAGTGGTAAGCGAGTTGCTCCATCACGTGCACGACGCCCACCTGGCGTGAGCCGAGCGAAGCGCGCTGGAAAATAACGCCGATGAGCAGGCCGCCGGCGATGGGCAGGCCGAGGCGGTACGGCCAAGACAGCCACTCGAAAGCTTCCGGGCCCGCTACCGGCGTCAGCGCGAGCTGAGCGTTCTCGGTGATCCAGCGGAAAGCGATGATGACCCCTCCGGTCACAAGGCCGCTGATCAGTCCCACCAGCGCCAGCGGAAACAGCGCCTCCGCGTGGGCGAGGTGCTCTCTCAATCTGTTTAACGGCTGCACGGATCAGGATTTAGGTTTAGGCACAAAACGCATCGGCTGCTCCACCGGTCGATACCGCAGAGCAAGCCCGCACGCGCCTTGAGTGGTGGGTCGGACGCTTTGATCAACCGCATTCCAAAGACGAACACGGCGCCAGCGACTTTGCTTTTTCTACCCGGACGCGTCACCAGTTATATCCAACTCGTGATTCCATCGTGTGGGCGTCGCTCTACGCCCAGGCGCGTTATCCGGATCATTGGTTCAGCTCTGCTAAGATTCCCCCCTTGATCGATAGGCGAACTAAGGAGTCCATGAACATGATCCGCGTGGGCATTGTCGGCGGCACGGGCTACACGGGCGTTGAGCTGCTGCGGCTTCTTGCCGGTCATCGCCAGGCCAGCGTGGTTGCGGTCACCTCCCGGGGAGAGGCGGGTCGTCCGGTGTCCGACATGTTTCCCAGCCTCCGCGGTATTGTCGACCTGAGCTACACCGAGCCCGACGCGAAGTCCCTATCCGAGTGCGATCTGGTGTTTTTTGCGACGCCCAACGGGACCGCCATGCAGACGGCTCCGCAGCTCGTCGAAGCGGGCGTTCGAGTCGTCGACCTGTCGGCGGATTTCAGGCTGCGGGACAAAAACGCCTGGGCCGAGTGGTACGGCATGGATCACGGCTGCCCCGGGCTTCTCAGGGAGGCCGTCTACGGCCTGCCGGAGGTCCATCGGGAACGGATCCGCTCGGCCCGGCTGGTGGCCAATCCCGGCTGCTACCCCACCGCGGTGCAGCTCGGCTTTCTGCCGCTGCTGGAGGCCGGGCTGGTGGACACGGGCCGGCTCATCGCCGACGCCAAGTCCGGGGTCAGCGGTGCCGGCCGCAAGATCGCGTTGAATACACTTTTTTGTGAGGCCGGTGACAACTTCAAAGCCTACGCCGTGCCCGGCCACCGCCACCTGCCGGAGATCGCCCAGGAGCTGGAGGCGGCGGCAGGTCAGCCGGTGCGCCTGACCTTCGTTCCGCATCTGACCCCCATGATTCGCGGAATACACGCTACGCTTTATGCAGAGCTCATCGACGCGGATGTCGACCTTCAGGCCGCCTATGAGAAGCGCTTTTCCAAGGAGCCGTTCGTTGACGTGATGCCGGCCGGAAGTCACCCCGACACGGCCTCCGTGAGGGGAAACAACATGCTGCGTATCGCCTGTCACCGACCCGGCAACGGTAACACCGTCGTGGTTCTGGTGGTGGAAGACAACCTGGTCAAGGGTGCGAGCGGACAGGCGATTCAGAACATGAACATCATGTTCGGTTTCGACGAGGATGAAGGGCTGAGCGCCGCCGCATTGAGCCCCTGAAGCCCGCGGCCGAAGGCGCTAAAGTTTGGACTTGGGAAAACGAAACTAAAGCAATGAAGTCCAGTTTCATCATTCAGAAACGACAACCGTGGCGCCGCATGCTGGCCATGGTGGCCGCGGGTATCGCCATTGGCGCGGGGGGCTACGCGCTCAGCGAGCGCGAGCACGAGACCCGCGACCAGCATGTGACCCGTCTTCAGGTGGAGCAGAAATCCCTGCTGCGGGACAACCAGCAGCTGAGCGAGGAAAACGACGATCTGAAGGCCCGCGTTGCGATTCTCGAGCGCAGCAAACAGATTGACAGCAAGGCCTACGCCGATTTGGATACCTATCTGAAGCAGCTTCAGGGCGAAATACTGGAGCTGCGGGAAGAGGTCGCATTCTACCGGGGCATCGTTTCCAGCAACGAGACCAAGGGCGTATTAATCCATACGTTCATAGTCGAGAGGGAGGGTAATACCGATGCGTATAGG
>JBFIYQ010000275.1:0-3910 GCA_041605275.1 Gammaproteobacteria bacterium | reverse complement strand
CGGCAGGTGGAAGGTGTCGCGGGCGTGCACGTGATGGCTTACCGCCAGGAAGAATCCGTTGCCGAGCTTGTGGACGCATCGGGGGTGCTCGAAGGCCGCGTTCCGTGGTATCCGGGACTGAACGAAAACACCAACGTTAAGAGGGCAACCGGATGACGGATACCGTACTGAGCTCGGCGACCAAAGAGGTGGTGATCGGATTCGAGCGGCCCTTCGTGGTCATCGGAGAGCGCATCAACCCCACCGGCCGCAAGATACTTGCCGCGGAAATGTCCGTCGGCAACTACAGCAGGGTAGAGTCCGACGCCATTTCACAGGTGCAGGCGGGCGCCCAGATGCTGGACGTGAACGCGGGCATTCCGCTGGCCGACGAGCCGGCGATACTTGCCCAGGCAATCCAGCTGGTGCAGTCGGTGGTGGAGGTGCCGCTGTCTATCGATTCCTCCATCGTCGCCGCGCTGGAGTCGGGACTTTCGGTCTATCAGGGCAAGCCGTTGGTCAACTCGGTCACCGGCGAGGAAGAGCGTTTGGAGTCGGTGCTGCCGCTGGTAAAAAAGTACGGCGCCGCGGTGGTCGCCATCTCCAACGACGAGACCGGGATCTCAGAAGATCCGGACGTGCGCTTTGAGGTGGCGAAGAAGATCGTCCAGCGCGCCGCCGACCACGGCATTCCCCACAGCGACGTGGTGGTGGACCCGCTGGTCATGCCCATCGGCGCCATCAACAACGCGGGACGTCAGGTGATGCACATCGTCCGCCGGCTTCGCGAAGAGCTGAAAGTGAACACCACCTGCGGCGCGTCCAACATCAGCTTCGGACTTCCCGAGCGCCAGGGCATCAACTCGGCTTTTCTCACCATGGCCATCGCCGCCGGCATGACCTCCGCCATCACCAACCCCATCGAGGAAGAGATCATGAAGGCGGTCATGGGCGCGGACGTGATGATGGGGCACGACAAGGACTGCCGCCGCTGGATCAAAAAATTCCGCGCGCCGGCGCCCGAAGGTATCGAGGGCGCGCGACAGCGCCGCCAGGGACGCCGCCGCCGCGCCTGATCTTCCCCCGAAAAATGGTGCCAGGCACTAATTACTGCTAGCCGGGGAAAATGGTGCCTGGCACTATTTTTTGTTATCCGGGCTAATCTCTTCATGATGGCCGAGGAGCAAAACAAGACGCAGGCGTCGGAGTCGACCCACGACGCGCTGGTGGTGTTCACGCCTTCGGGCCGGCGCGGTCGGTTCACCAAGGGCACCACCATCCTGAACGCCGCCCGCAGTCTAGGCGTGGACCTCGACTCGGTGTGCGGCGGTCGCGGCATCTGCGGGCGCTGCCAGATTCTCCTGAGCGAAGGCGAGTTTCCCAAGCACGGCATCAGTTCGCGTTCCGAGCACCTCACGCCGTTCAGCCAAACCGAACGCGAGTACGCGCTTAAAAATGCGTTCAAAGACGGTCGCCGCCTCGGCTGCTGCGCCCTGCTCGAGGGCGACGCCGTCATCGACGTGCCCCCTGACAGCCAGGTCCACCGCCAGGTGGTGCGCAAGCGTGCCGAGGTTCATGACATCGAGGTCGACCCGGCGGTGCGCATCTACTACGTGGAGGTGCAGGAGCCGGACATGCACGATCCCGCCGGTGACGTGCGCAGGCTTCAAGAGGCGCTGGAATACGAGTGGGGCCTGCTGAATCTGGACTGCGATCTGCGACTGATGCAGCAGCTCCAGTCGGCGCTCAGGGAAGGCGCATGGAAAGTCACCGTGGCGGTGCACGAGGGCGAACGCCTCATTGCCGTATGGCCCGGCTACCACGATCGCCTCTTCGGCGCCGCCATCGACGTCGGCTCCACCACCATAGCGGCGCACCTTTGCAACCTTTCCACCGGTGAAGTGATGGCATCGGCCGGCGTCATGAACCCGCAGATCCGCTTCGGCGAAGATCTCATGAGCCGGGTGTCCTACGTGATGATGAACCCGGGCGGCGAGCACGAGATGACGCGGGTGGTGCGCGAGGCCATCAACAATCTGCTGGCGCAGGTGGCCGACGAGGCCGGTATCGGCATCAACGATATTCTGGAGCTCACCTTTGTCGGCAACCCCATCATGCACCACCTGCTGCTGGGCATTAATCCCATCGAGCTCGGCGGGGCGCCGTTTGCGCTGGCCACCGACGGCGCGGTTCGGCTTTGGGCCTCCGAGCTCGAGCTTAAGGTTCATCCCAACGCGCGGGTATACGTGCTGCCCTGCATTGCAGGTCACGTGGGCGCGGACACCGCGGGGGTGATTTTGTCCGAGGGGCCGCACCTGCGTGAGGAGATGACGCTGCTGGTGGACGTCGGCACCAACGCCGAGATTGTTCTTGGCAACCGCAGACACCTGATGGCGGCATCAAGTCCCACCGGGCCCGCGTTCGAAGGCGCGCAGATCAGCTGCGGTCAGCGCGCCGCGCCGGGCGCGGTGGAGCGGGTGCGCATCGACCCTCAAACCTTAGAGCCCAAGTTCAAAATCATCGGCTGCGATTTGTGGACCGACGAGCCTGACTTCGCCTCTCAGAGCGCGGCCACAGGAGTCACAGGAATCTGCGGTTCGGGAATTATCGAAATCATCGCCGAGATGTTTCTTGCCGGAATCATCGACGAGGACGGCGTGATCAACGGCGCGCTGGCTTCGCGATCGCCTCGGGTGATGCCGGAAGGGCGCACGTTCTCTTACCTCCTCCACGAGGGCGACATCCGCCTGAAAATCACCCAGAACGATGTGCGCGCCATCCAGCTGGCCAAAGCGGCGCTCTACGCCGGCGTGCGCCTGCTCATGGACCACATGCGCGTGGACCGGGTGGACCGTATCCGTCTCGCCGGCGCCTTCGGCAGCCATATCGACGTCAAGTACGCCATGGTCTTAGGGCTGGTGCCGGACTGTCCCCTGGAGCACGTGACCTCGGCGGGTAACGCCGCCGGCACCGGCGCGCGCATCACTCTGGTGGATCGCAAGGCCCGCGGCGAAATCGAGGACATCGTTCGACGGGTTCAGAAAGTCGAGACCGCGGTGGAGCCGCGTTTTCAGGAGCACTTTGTCAGCGCCATGGCGATCCCCCACAAGACGGCGCTTTATCCCAACCTCTCAAAGGTGGTGCCGCTGCCGCAGAGAAAAGTGGCCGGGACGCAGGGAAACGCCAACGGCGCAGACAGGCCGCGGCGTCGCAGGCGAAGGGGCTAAGTCGCTAGTAACGGGTCACTGGATTCCCGCTCCCCGCGTTCGCGGGGACAGGCTTCGCGGGAATGACGATTGCGGGAGTGCGCCGGGCCCAGAGTGACCCAGACCTGGGGCACCCCGTGCGCGCTGCTTTCCTGTTTATCAACCGAGAGGCTTTGAATTAGAATCCACGGCTTCCCGGCCCGCTTGATTTCCGGATTTGCGAACAACGGCGCTCTGTAACTGGGGCCGGGTTAACGCTGCGTCACGTCCGTTTGCCTCGACATTTAAGGAGCCTCGTTCCCATGGACCGCCCCCGACTCCTCACCATCCGCAACGGCGAAAAGGTCAAGCCCACTTTTTCCAGGGCCGAGATGACCGCCCGCAATCAGCGGCTTCGAGAATACATGGCGGGTCAGGGCATCGGAGCCGCGCTGTTCACGTCCATACACAACGTCAATTATTTTGCCGATTTCGTCTACACCTCCTTCGGTCGCAATTATGGCCTGGTGGTGACAGCGGACCGTCACGTCACCATCAGCGCCAACGTGGATTTCGGCCAGCCCTACCGGCAGAGCTTCGGCGACAACATCGCCTACACCGACTGGCACAAGGACAATTTCTTCGAGGCGGTGAAGACGCTTGTGCCTGGCCGCGGCCGTGCGGGCATCGAGTTCGACCACGTCACCGTTCAGAACAGGAAAAAGCTGGGTGACGCGTTGCCGAAT
>JBFIYQ010000274.1:0-3923 GCA_041605275.1 Gammaproteobacteria bacterium | reverse complement strand
TACGCCTTGAGAAAAGATTCCTGCGCCACGTCATATACCTCGGCCGAATCCCGAATGTATCTCGAGATGAGCTTGATCAGTCTGTGCTGATACTTCAGCACCAGCAGATCGAAGGCCTCTTTCTCGCCTCGCTGGACCCTTCGGACCAGGACCTTGTCTGGATTCTTATTGGCCATTGGGGCCGTCCCGTTGCCTCATGACGGCCCCTGCCTAATGCTCCTAGACAAGGTCCGACCTGGATAGTTCGCAAAAAAACGCGCGCAGATGACGCCCCGGAGGGCAAAAACGCGGATTGTAGTGTAGATTCCGGCGACTGCGGGCTAATTCAAGCCGTGGGCAGAAGTCGACAGGCGCCACGCCCGGAGGGACGCGGCGATCCTGAAGGCTTTTCCCGGGGACCTCTTTACGTAAATGAGTCACAGGTTGGCGGATTCTCACAGCTACGACGTCATCGTCATCGGCGCCGGCGCCGCTGGACTCGGCGTTGCGCTGCGGCTGGCGGAGCGCTGCGCGGTCGCGGTGCTTTCCAAGGGGCCTCTCCCGGAAAGCAGCACCTTCTACGCCCAGGGCGGAATTTCCGCGGCGCTCAGTCAGGGCGACAGCTTCGAATCCCACATCGAGGACACCATCCGCGCCGGCGCCGGACTTTGTCGCCCGGAGGTGGTGAGTGAAGTCGTGTCCCAGGGTCCCCAATGCATCCAGTGGCTTATTGACCAGGGCGTCGAGTTCACCCGCGACGAGGACAGGCAGAACGCCTTTCACCTCACCCGCGAGGGTGGGCACTCCCACCGCCGGGTGCTCCACGTGGAGGACGCGACCGGTCGGGCGGTGACCGAAGCGCTGCTGGCTGCGGCGCGCCGGCACCCGTCTATCCGCATGCTTCAGGGACTGCTGGCCATCGATCTCATTCGTGCGCCCGGCCGCGGATCAGGAATCCGGCGCTGCGTCGGGGTTTACGCCCTGGACCACGCAAGCCGCGAAGTCATCGCCTTGACCGCGCCTAATGTGGTGCTTGCCACCGGCGGCGCCGGCAAGGTGTATCTCTATACCAGCAATCCCGACGTGGCCACCGGCGACGGCATTGCCATGGCCTGGCGAGCCGGCTGCCGCATCGCCAATATGGAGTTTGTCCAGTTTCACCCCACCTGCCTGTTTCATCCCCACGCTAAGTCTTTTCTCATATCCGAGGCGGTTCGCGGCGAGGGCGGTCGATTGCTTCTGCCCGACGGCGAGCCGTTCATGCAGCGCTTCGACAAGCGGGCGGAGCTTGCTCCCCGGGACGTGGTGGCGCGCGCCATCGATCACGAGATGAAACGGCTGGGCGCGGACTGCGTTTATCTGGACATCTCGCACCGTCCGGCCGAGTTCATCCGCGCCCACTTCCCCAATATCTATGCCCGCTGCCGGGACTTCGGCTTCGACATGACCAAAGAGCCCATTCCGGTGGTGCCCGCGGCCCACTACACCTGCGGCGGCGTGGTCTCGGATCTCGAAGGGCGCACGGACATTCCGGGCCTCTATGCCGTCGGCGAAGTCGCCTGCACCGGACTGCACGGCGCCAACCGCATGGCCAGCAACTCTCTTCTCGAGTGCCTGGTGTTCGCCAAGTTCGCGGCCGAATCGGTTGTGAAGGCGCTGCGCTCCCAGGAGCCCTGCCCCAAAGTTCCCGAGTGGGACGCGAGTCAGGTGACTGATTCCGACGAGGAAGTGGTGGTCTCTCACAACTGGGATGAGCTCAGGCGGTTCATGTGGGACTACGTCGGTATCGTGCGGACAAGCAAACGACTTCAGCGGGCCAAGCGGCGCGTTGACCTGCTGCTGGGGGAGATCGAGGAGTACTACGGAAACTTTCACGTTACCGGCGATCTCATCGAGCTGCGCAATCTCGCCCTGGTGGCGGATTTGATCATTCGGTCGGCGATGGCGCGGCGCGAAAGCCGCGGCCTTCACTACACCCTGGATCATCCGCAAACGCTCCCGCCGGAAGCCGCTCGGGAGACGGTGCTGACCCCGCCTGCGGCTTTAATAGATCGAAGCGTCGCCTGTACGTAGCCGCGGGCTTCGGTAGGCGGGGGGGTGCCGCAGAGGGGACAGGGTCGCGATGCTTCGTATCGCGATCTGTCTCCGGTCTCTGGTATCCGGAACGAAGTCGTTAGGCGCGATCGATGGGAAATGACATCGCCCGGCGAATGTCCCTGACGCCGGATTTGCGCGCGACCAATCGATCAAATCCAAGGGCCACCCCGGTGCACTCTGGTAAGCCGTGTTCCAGCGCCTCAATTAGCTTGAAATCGGTGGCCACCGCCGGCAGGCCTCGCTCCTTCCGACGCGCCAGATCGGCTTCAGTTCGTCGCTGCTGCTCGCGGGCGTCGGCGAGCTCCCGGTAGCCGTTGGCAATCTCGATACCGTCGAGGAACAGCTCGAAGCGCTCGGCCGTGGGCGGATCGCCCGGGAGAATCCGCGCCTGCGCCGCCTGCTCCGCGGGAAAGTCGAATAGAAATACGCACCCCGGAGAAAGCGCCGGCTGAACGAGGCGCGTAAGCAGGAAATCGAGCCCGGCGCTGCGATCGCTTAAGACCCCATGAAATCCCGAGCGGCGGCAGCGGGTGTCAATCGCCTCGAGAGAGGCGCTAAACGGATCGATATCCGCGAATTTCTCGAACGCGTCCCGGTAGCTGAAGCGTTCGACCGGGAGCGCTAACTCCAGCAGTGCCGTCACCAGCGCGACCACCTCATCCATCAGCGCCTGGAGTTGAAATTCCGGGCGATACCACTCGAGCAGCAGAAACTCCGGATTGTGCATCGGCCCCGCCTCGCCGTCGCGAAACGCCCGCGCGAACTGATAGATGGGGCCGCTTCCGGCGGCCAGCAGGCGCTTCATCGCCGACTCGGGAGAGGTTTGCAGGTAGAAGGAGGCCGATGAAGCCGCCGATACCTGTGTGTGCAGGCTGGCGATATTCACCTCGGAAGTGGTGGCCGCACCCAGCACCGGAGTGTCCACCTCCATCACGCCCCGCTGATCGAAGAAACGGCGCGCGGCGGCGATCATTGCCGCGCGGGTTCTGAGCACCTCCAGCGTGGCCGCCGGTCGCCAGCTCGACCCGGCGCCTACCGACCCGTCATTTTTGGATCGACCAGCTATTCCTTCACCCGGGAGACATAGGCGCCGGTTCGGGTATCGATTTTGAGCACTTCACCCTCGTCGATGAACAGCGGTACCTTAATCACCGCCCCGGTTTCCATGGTGGCCGGCTTACTCGCCCCGCTGGCGGTGTCGCCGCGTACGCCGGGGTCGGTCTGGGTCACGGTGAGATTGACGAAGTTCGGCGGCGTCACCATCAGCGGCTGTCCGTTCCACAGCGTGATGTCGCAAACGTCCTGTTCCTTGAGCCAGTTTTTGGCGTCGCCCACGGCCTTGTCGTCGGCGACGTACTGCTCGAAGGTTTGCTCGTTCATGAAGTGGTAGTGCTCGCCGTCGTAATACAGGTACTGCAGCGGCACTTCAAGAACGTCCGCGGCTTCCAGGGAGTCTCCGGACTTGAAGGTGCGCTCCATCACCCGACCGGTTTTCAGATTACGGAACTTGACCCGGTTGAACGCCTGCCCTTTTCCAGGTTTGACGAATTCGTTCTCGATAATAGAACAGGGATCACCGTCCATTAGGACCTTGAGACCCGATTTGAACTCGTTGGTGCTGAAGCTCGTCATCAATTCTCCCTTGCGCGAGTTGTCCCTGGTGCCGCCGGCGATAACGCTGATAACAGCGCTCGGTTAAATCCGCGTTTTACCGCTGCGCGCGTAGAGAAGTCTCCAGCGCGGCGATTCGCTCATCCAGCGGCGGATGCGACATGAACAAACGGGAGAGACCACCGCGGAGACCGCCGGCGATGCCGAAGGCGCGCAGCTGATCAGGCAGCTCCGGC
>JBFIYQ010000273.1:0-3929 GCA_041605275.1 Gammaproteobacteria bacterium | reverse complement strand
TGGGCGGCGACGCCCAGGTGGTCACGCTACTGCTCGCCACCTTTTCCATCGGCATCGGTTTGGGCTCGCTGCTGTGCGAGCGGATGTCCGGGCGAAAGGTGGAAATCGGTCTGGTGCCATTCGGCGCCATCGGCTTAACGCTGTTCGCCTTCGACCTCGCGTTTGCCTCGCCGGAGCGTCCGGCGGCAACAGCTCTCGGGGTCGGTGCGTTTCTGGACCAACCCGGCAGCGTACGCATCCTGCTGGATCTCACCTTGATGGCGCTTTTCGGAGGCTTTTACAGCGTGCCGCTCTACGCCCTGGTGCAGCAGCGCACGCGGGCGGAAAACCGCGCCCGGGTGATCGCCGGCAACAACATTTGGAACGCGCTGTTCATGGTGGTGTCGGCGCTGTTCGCCATCGGCATGCTGAATGCCGGCGTCACCATTCCCAATCTCTTCCTGGCTGTCGGGCTGCTTAACGTCGCCGTGGCGATATACATCTTCAAGCTGGTGCCCGAGTTCCTGATGCGCTTCATCGTCTGGATCCTGGTGCACTCGGTGTACCGGCTCAAGGTGAAGAACATGGAGGCGATCCCGGAAACGGGCCCGGCGGTGCTCGCCTGTAATCACGTGAGCTTCGTCGACGCGCTGATCATCATGGCGGCCTGCCGCCGGCCGATCCGTTTCATCATGCACCACACGATATTCAAGATGCCGATCATGAGCTTCGTCTTTCGCACCGCGGGCGCCATCCCGGTGGCATCCAAGCGCGAAGACCCGGCGCTTAGAGAAGCGGCCTTCGACGAGGTGGCTAGCGCGTTGGAGCGAGGGGATCTGATCGGGATTTTTCCCGAAGGTCAGATCACTTACGACGGCGAGCTGGGGGAGTTCCGTCCCGGAATCGAGCGCATCGTTGCGCGTACCCCGGTGCCGGTGGTGCCGATGGCGTTACGCGGACTCTACGGCAGCTTCTTCAGCCGCATGGACGGCGCGGCCATGTCGAAGCCGGTGCGACTGCTGACCCGCTTCTGGTCCAACGTAGAGCTCATCGCCGCGGAGCCGGTGCCCGCCGAGGGCGTTCGCGCCGCAGACCTGAGAAATACCGTGCTCAACCTACGCGGCGAGCGCAAATAAATAGTGCCAGGCACCATTTAATCTAAAATGGTGCCTGGCACTGTTTTCTACCAGCGGAAGATGCTCCAGATGTCGGAGTAGCTGTCGGTCCAGACGTGCAATGAGGTGTTGGCCTGGATGGTTTGCCAGCCGGCGGCGGGCCTCGACGCGGCTATTTGGGTCAGACCGCTTTGTAACGGCGCCGCCAGCAGCCACTCGGAGCTGCGGCGCATGATCTGGTCGAGACGCACGGACGATCGATTGACGTCACTGCGCCAGAGGGTGTGCAGATCGAGGTTAAGTGCAACCCGGTTGACCGCATCGCGAAGCTCCAGGTGTCGGTTGGAAAGATGAAAGGCCAGCACCCCGCCGGGCTTGAGCTTGGTGAGATAAAGCGCCAGCGCCTCGCGGGAAAGCAGATGCAGCGGCACCGCGTCGCTGCTGAAGGCATCGAGCACCAGGAAGTCGAAGGATCTGTCTGGAAATTTTTCCAGCCTGAGCCTGGCGTCGCCGAGCAGAACGTCGACATCGACGCCGCGGTCCCGCGCGGCCGAAAGGTAGCTGAAGTAACGCGGATCTTCGGCGATACGCGCTACCGTAGGATCCAGCTCGAAAAAAGTGTATTGATCTCCGGCCCTGCCGTAGGCGGCCATGGCGCCAGCGCCGAGCCCAACCAGGCCGACGTCCACGGATGCGCCGTTGCGCTGCAGGGAGAAAAGCGCGTCGCCCACCGGACCGTCCCGATGGTAGTAGACCAGCGGTATCAAAGGCGCCGCGGGTTTCCCGGAATCCGGATCAACGAGCTGGGAGCCGTGCATGGTGCTGCCGTGATAAAGCATGTTAACCGCGTAACGCGGTCCCGCCTCGTTCGCCCGGCTGTCGACCCGGGTAACGCGATGAATTCCGAAGAAGGTCCTCTCCGCTTCGAGCTGCCTGCCCTGGTCGAAGTCGTTGAAGACGCCGGCGACGAGGATGGCGACAACGCAAAACGCAAAGCGGAGCAGACGTTTGGACAGCAGGAACGCGAACAGCATGGGAACGCCGGCGATGAGCAGGATGCGGAACGCGCGCGCCGCGTCCGGGAGACGGGCGGCCAAATAGATGACGCCCACGGTGACGAGGCCGACAACCAGGGCGAGCACAACGTCTGAGATACTCAGTTTTTGCGGCTCTTGTTCGACCGCGCTGCGATCGAGCTTTCGCTCCAGCGCTCCCTTTTGTCTTTGAAGGCGCAGTGCGTGGAGTACGCAGGCGAGCGCGATAATCAGAGGATATTCGGTGGTGCGCGCGAAAATCTCCGGCGCCACCAGCGCGTTGAAAATCCCGCCCAAAACCCCGCCAACGCTGACGAAAAGATAAAACTCGGTGAGACGCGAAACATCGGGGCGCAGATCAGCAAGATGGCCGTGGCAGAGCATCGCCACGATGAAGAGCGTGAACAGATGAATCAGGATGATCAGCGCGACCGGCTGCGTGGCCCCGGTAATAATGAGCGCGACCGAGGTGAGCACGGTGATGGGAAAGGCCTTTTGGATCAGCAGCAGGGAATACCTTCGCTCGCGGGCAAAAACCAGGATGTAAGACGCGAGATAGATCATCAGCGGTATGACCCACAGCATGGGCACCGCGGCGATGTCCGTGGTAAGCACGGTGGTGACGCCCAAGGTCAGGCTCGACGGCACGAAGGCAAGCACGATCCACCACAGACGCTGCCGCCAGTGGGCAGCATCGGCGACCAGGTGAAGCGGCGGTTCGGCGGGTTTGGATTCGAGCGCCGCCGCGCCGTCGGCCGCCCGGCGCAGGGCAACCAATGCGCAAACGCCGATGAGCCCGATGAACATCGCATAGCCGCCGCCCCACAATTGACTTTGTTGTCCGAGCTTTAATAGAGGCTCGAGCACCAGCGGATACGCGGCCAGACCGGTCACGCTGCCGGCGTTGCTGGCGGCGTAAAGAAAATACGGATCGGCCGAGTGAGTGTGAAATCCTAAGCTGAACCACCGCTGCAGCAGCGGGGCGCTGGCCGAAACGGCAAGAAACGGGAGCCCAACGGTGACGGTGAGCAGGGTCAGCAGCCACAGCGTCGGATTGGCGTCACCCGGCGGCGCCGTGGAAGTGCTGATGCCAATGGGCAGGACCAGCAAAGGAGCGAGCACGATCAGGGCGTGCAGCGATACCTGTCTGGACATGCTGAGCCAGCGAGCGCTGAGATAGGCGTAGGCATAGCCGGCGAGCAGCATGGCCTGGAAGAAGACCATGCAGGTGATCCAGACGTTGGGAGCGCCACCCAATAGGGGCAGCGCCATCTTCGCGAACAGCGGCTGGATCAGAAACAGCAGCGATGCGCTCACCAGGGCGGTAAGCGCGAAGACGAGAATCAAAGGCTTCCTCCTTTCAAGAAGTGTAGGAGAATTCGACCCGCCCGCCGGACAAAAACAGTGCCTGGCACCATTTTCAAAAAACAGTGCCTGGCACTATTTAAAGGCGGGCGCAGAGGCGCAATGCGTCGTAGAGGGCGGTGTGGATGTTGCGGCTGGCCAAAGCGTCGCCGATGCGAAACAGGGTGAAGCGGCCCTGCGGATTGGCGTTGATGGCCTGCGGCCTGCTGGCAATCAAAGCATCGATATCCACTTCGCCCAGGTTCTTCGAGTGAGGTTTGAGCGCTTCGTAAAGCTCGTCCAGGGGTAGCGTGCCGTGCTCCACCACCACCTGATCCACGACGCGGTCCACGTTCTTCTTGCTGTATTCGTTATGAAGCGTCGCCACCAGGCGGTTGCCGTCGCGGCGCACGCCGGTGAGCCGCCGGTTCAAAGTGATGCTCACCTCGCGCTCGTC
>JBFIYQ010000272.1:0-3932 GCA_041605275.1 Gammaproteobacteria bacterium | reverse complement strand
CGATCTCGGCGGCGCGCGTTGGGTCCAGCTGCCGCCGGCAAGAGCGGCGGACGTCAGCTACGCAGCGCTGCTGGACGAGCACGGCCTGCCGGTAAGCGCCGAATGGCGGAGCGGACGGCGAGAGACGCTGCTTAAGGCCTTCGACGACTTCCGTCCCGATGTCCTGGTGACGGAGAGCTACCCGTTTGGCCGCGGGCTGCTGCGCTTCGAGCTCGAGCCCCTGATCGAACGCGCCCATCGGCGAAAACCGCGGCCGCGGATCGTGTGCTCGGTGAGAGATATCATTCAGCCTCGGAGTGAAAAGCGGAACCAGGCGATTACCGATTTGGTGCGCTCGCGTTTCGACCTGGTTCTGGTGCACTCGGATCCCGAGGTGGTCGTGTTTTCCGCCAGCTTTCCCGCCGCCAACGCCATCGATGATCGTATCCGCTACACGGGTTATGTGGTGGACAACGATGTCGCTGGCGGCTTTACGGGTGAAGGCGACGGCAGCGGGGTGCTGGTTTCCGGGGGCGGCGGCGTGGTCGCCGAGGGTCTGCTCGAGGTGGCCCTGCGCGCGCGCACCCTTTCGCGACTCAAAGATGAACCCTGGCGGGTGCTGGCCGGCCCCTCGGTCGGCGAAGCGGCGTTTCAAAGGCTTAAGAATCTCGCCGGAGACCACGCCCGGGTGGAGCGCAATCGACCGGATTTCTCCGCCCTGCTGGCGGCCTGCCGGGTTTCCGTGTCCCAGGGGGGCTATAACACCCTGCTCGAAGTGGTCAGCGCCCGCGCCCGCGCCGTCATCGTGCCCTTCAGCGACGGCGGACAGGAGGAACAGCCGGCCCGGGCGCAGCTGTTTGCCCGCAAGGGGCTGCTGCACGTGCTGGCCGGCGAAGACCTGGGCCCGTCGGCCCTGGCGGCGGCGGTGGACCACGCGGCCGGAGCGCCAAGACCGCCGGCGGGGGCCCTGGATCTCAACGGGGCCGAGCGGGCGGCGGAGGTGATTCTGGCGAATCTCGAGGAGGGCACCTGAGTGCGGCCGGAAGCGCCGATTCTGCGCGGACCGGTTGCGGCACAGCGGCGGATCTCCCCTGGAGTCGACTCATGAGCGCATGGGACGCGCTCGACGCGGAGTTGGACCGCTGGGCGCTCGCCGGCCGGACGGCCACATTCTGGTGGCGCGACGACGACGCGGGGGCGTTCTCGCCGGCGCTGTCGACGCTGCTTGAGCTAAGCGTGGCTCACGCTGTGCCGCTGAACCTGGCGGTTATACCGGCAAAGGCCGAGCCGTCGCTACTCCAGGAGCTCGACCCGGAATCGAGTCCGCTGCTGCTGCAGCACGGCTTCGCCCACGCCAATCACGCGCCGCATGGCGAGAAGAAAGCGGAGTACGGAGAGCATCGCCCCCCGGCGGCCATGGCTGAGGAAATTGTTGCCGGCCTGGAGCGTCTAGAAGCGATGTACCCTCAGCGCTTCCTGCCGCTGTTCGTGCCGCCGTGGAACAGGATCTCGAAGCCCTTGGTGGCGCAACTGCGATCGCTTGGGTGTATCGGTTTGTCCACTTACGCGCCGCGGCGGTCGGCGTTGGTGGCGCCGGGGCTCAAGCAGGTGAACGCTCACGTCGATCTCCTCGACTGGCGCGGCGGGAGACGTTTCAAGGGTACCGCCCGGGTGGCCGGAGAAATCGCCGCCCACCTCTCCGCCCGGCGCACCGGCGAGGCCGACTCAGAGGAGCCCAGCGGGATCCTGAGTCATCACCAGGTTCATGACCCGGGCTGCTGGCGTTTCCTTGAGCAGTTGTTCGCCGGTACCCGCGCACGTGAGAATGTTCGCTGGCTGAGCGCCGAAGAGGCCCTCGAGACATGATCCATTGCCGCTATCCGACCAGCGTGGTGATGCGAGACTATCTGCTCTCTGGAGCGGGCGTGGCGGTGTTTTTTTTGTCGGTGGCTTTGTTGAATTTACCGCTGGTACCTCTAATCGTGTTTTCCGCCCTGGGCGCGCTTTTCCTGATTTTCGGTATTCAGGTTTACCGCCGCCATCGAACCCGGATCGATCTGACCGATGACGGTTTGTCAGTCGCCCCCGGTGACCGGGAGCTGCACTGGGACGCGCTTTCCAGGCTGGCGCTCTCTTATTTCGCCGTGCGCCGCGACGGTGGGCGCGGATGGATGGAGCTCAAGCTCAGCTCGGAAGGCCAAAGCATCCGCCTGGATTCCCGTATGCAGGGCTTTACCGAAATCGCGGCCTGCGCGGCTCGGGCCGCCGGTGACAACGGCTTGGCGCTCGATGCGGCAACCCTGGCGAACCTCGCCGCGCTCGGAATCGAACCGCCGATTAAAGACGTATCGGATGGCCGCCGGCACTGACAGTCTCTTGGAGGTGCGCGACCTTAAAGTGGAGTTCAGGCTTCATCCGGCGGGAATACTGCGGGTTGTGGAAAACGTTTCCTTCAAGGTCAGGCCGGGCGCAACTGTGGCGCTGGTGGGGGAGTCCGGCTCCGGAAAGTCGGTGATATCTCAGGCGATCATGCGCATTCTTCCGCGCAGCGCCCGGATCACCGGCGGCAGCATCGTGTTCCACGACCCGGACCCCGGGCGCACTGCCGCTGCCGGCAAAGACGGCATCGATATCGCCGCCCTCAATGCGGACAGCGCCAGCATGCGCGATATCCGCGGCGGCCGGATCGCGATGATCTTCCAGGAGCCCATGACCTCTCTTTCACCCCTCCATACCGTGGGAAACCAGGTTTCCGAGGCGCTGCGGCTGCACCGCCCTGCGGATACTCGCGAGGCCAGGAAAGCCACCATGGAGATGCTGGAACGGGTGGGATTTCCGGATCCCGTGAGAGCCTTCGACACCTATCCCTTCGAGCTCTCGGGCGGTCTACGCCAGCGCGCCATGATCGCCATGGCGCTTATTTGCCGACCCGCGTTGCTGATTGCCGACGAGCCGACCACGGCGCTGGATGTGACCATCCAGGCGCAGATACTCAAGCTGATCCAGGATCTCCAGGCCCAGTTCCACATGGCGGTGCTGCTCATCACCCACGATCTGGGCGTGGTCGCCAACATGGCAGAAGAGGTGGTGGTGGTTTATCACGGCAAAGTGATGGAGCGGGGCCTGTTGGAGGACATCTTTAACCGCCCCCGCCACCCATATCTCAAAGCGTTGATGCGGGCCGTGCCCCGGGTTGGGATGAAGCCCGGCGAGCGGTTGACGCCCGTGCGCGAGGCGGCCGGAACCAAAGACGGCCAACTGACGAGGAAAGCGCACCGGATCGGTGACAGCTCGACTCCGCTGCTGCAGGTCAGGCGGATCACCAAGCGCTTCGGGGCGAGAAAATCCGGTCTATTTCTCGCTGCGCCGGGCAGCGACATGCTGGCCGTGGACGACGTCAGCTTTGAAATCCGGCGCGGCGAATGCCTGGGGCTGGTGGGCGAGAGCGGCTGCGGCAAGACCACGCTCAGCAAGATCATCCTGCGCGCGATCAATCCTGACGCCGGCGAGCTCGTGTTCAACGACGGACACGTTCCGGTGCCGCTGCTCGAGCTCGAGGACGACGCCCTGCTCGAGGTTCGAAAAAAAATCCAGTACATTTTTCAGGACCCCTTCAGCTCTCTGAATCCGCGAATGACGGTGTTCGACATCGTCAGCGAGCCGCTGGTGATTCACGGAGAGCGCGACGAGCGCCGCCTCAGATCCGCGGTCACGGAACTGCTGGGGCACGTGGGGCTGGACCCGAGGTTCTCGTCGCGATATCCGCACAGCTTTTCCGGCGGACAGCGCCAGCGAATCGGCATCGCCCGCGCGCTTGCGCTGCACCCCGAGCTGCTCATTTGCGATGAGCCCGTTTCCGCGCTCGACGTCTCCGTTCAGGCGCAGGTGCTCAATCTGCTCAAGGATCTGCAGAGCGAGTTCGGTCTGACCTACATGTTCATATCCCACAATCT